>JBEDEU010000060.1:0-9450 GCA_041175585.1 Pseudomonadota bacterium
TTGAGTACGCAGAAGCGCAGGGCGCCCGAGTATTTAATAGCGGTGCGGCGATTCGGAATCATCCGGAGAAGCTCGCGATCACTGAGTTCTCAGAGTTCACGGCGCCTACGTTAGTCAGTCGGGATATGGAGCGCATTAAGGCTTTTCACGCTCTACATCGCGATGTAATCGTCAAACCACTCGATGGCATGGGTGGCACTGGCGTTTTTCGCTTAGCGCCCAATGAGGCTAATCGGAATGCGATTCTGGAAACCCTTACCCACGATGGCACGCGCACCATCATGGCCCAGCGCTATATCCCCGAGATTAGTCAGGGTGATAAGCGTATTTTGATTATTGGTGGCGAGGCAGTGCCTTTTTGTCTGGCACGCATACCGCTTGCCGGAGAAACCCGCGGCAACTTAGCGGCTGGCGGACGTGGTGTCGCTCAACCCCTGTCTGAGCGTGATGCGTCGATCGCCCGGCAAGTCGGCCCCAAACTAGCGAAACGTGGGCTATTGCTGGTCGGCCTAGATGTCATTGGTGATTATGTCACTGAGGTGAATGTCACGAGCCCAACATGTTTTGTAGAAATTACGGAACAGACTGGCTTTGATGTCGGTGCTCGATTTGTTCAAGCGCTTGAGGCGGCGGTCGGACATTCCTCTTAAGCAATGATCGCCATTCTTGTCGTTGCCCATACACCCTTAGCCACTGCTTTAGTGGCATGTGCCAAGCATGTTTTGGGAACAGACCCTGACGTTATAGCACTCGACATTGAGCCTAACGAGTGTGCGCAGGACTGCTCCCCTCGGGTTGCCAAGATTATTACCCAAGCAGATCGCGGTGATGGGGTATTGGTTCTCACGGATCTTCCTGGAGCAAGCCCCTCCAATATTTCGGTAAAGGCGAGCGAAATAGCGCATCTTGAAGGCACCCCATGCTGTGTTCTTGGTGGTGCCAACGCCGCAATGCTGCTACGCGCCATAAATTATCGGCAAGGGAGCCTTGAAGATGTGGCAGCGAGTGCGCTTGCTGGTGCCACACACTCCGTGTTGCGTGTAGACTAGTCACTCATCCAGACCAATTTTTGTTACGCACTCTACATATTTATGCCAGCGATCGATATCGTCATTTCTAACAAACTTGGATTACATGCTCGCGCTGCGGCGAAGCTTACTCAATTAGCGAGTCAGTTCGCCTGCGAAGTGTTTATTGTCAAGAATGGTCAGCGAGTGAATGCCAAGAGCATCATGGGTGTCATGATGCTGGCTGCTGGATTAGGTACAACTGTAACTATCGATACGAATGGTAGCGATGCGGATCAGGCTCTCGCTGCCGTTCAGGCGCTATTTGATGACAAATTCGGCGAAGGTCAATAATCCACTGGCTGACCCCGCAAGTGCACCGATGGTGTGCTTATACGGTCAGGGTGCTGCACACGGCTACGCGATTGGGCGGGCCGTCGTTATGGGTGCCACGGCTCTTGAAGTTGCACACTATAGGATTCCTGCCGACGCAGTCGTTGCAGAACAGACTAGGCTAAGCAGTGCACTCAACACAGCACGTCGCGAGATGTTGGAGTTGGCGCAGTCGCTGCCCGAAGATGCACCGCGTGAACTTGGGGCATTGCTCAATGTGCACGGCATGCTTTTGTCCGATCCTTTGCTGGCCGATCAGGCACTTTCGCTAATCGAAGAAAAACTCTACAACGCTGAGTGGGCGTTGACGACGCAAGGACAACTACTCGGTGAACAGTTCGCCTCTATGGAGGACGAGTACCTGCGTGAGCGTGGTGCTGATGTGCGTCAGGTTATCGAGCGCGTCGTGCATGTCCTTGGGGGTTCGCGCCCGATGCTTTCTCTGGATCGCATGGGGCAGTCAAGCGAGCCACTTGTTGTGATCGCGCATGACATTTCGCCTGCAGACATGATTCGGTTGCGTGGCGGTCGTTTTGCTGGATTTGCAACGGACTTGGGTGGACCCACGTCACACACTGCTATTGTTGCCCGCAGTATGGATGTTCCAGCGGTTGTTGGTCTTGGTCAAGTTAGAAACTTAGTCCGCGACGGCGACATGGTTGTCATTGATGGTGCTCGCGGCACGCTGTTAGTTAACCCGTCTGCAAAAGCGCTAGATCAGTATCGCATTTTGCAGCGACGCTACGCTGAAGAGCGACTTGTTCTCGCTCAACTAAAGGACGTACCGGCTGAAACGCAGGACGGAATCGCAGTCTCCCTGCAGGCAAATATTGAGTTGCCGGACGAGGCGGAGATCGCACTCGCCAATGGAGCGACTGGAATTGGTTTATTCCGAAGCGAGTTCCTGTTTATCGGTCGAAGCGAGTTACCGACAGAAGAGGAACAGTATCAGGCGTATGCCTCAGTGGTGAAAACCATGCAACATCGGCCGGTAACGATTCGTACCTTAGATATCGGAGCGGACAAGGCGCTCGATGGCGAGGCGACAGTGGCGACGAATCCCGCACTCGGCTTGCGAGCGATCCGTTATTGTCTTGCGCATCCTGATTTATTTGCCACGCAGCTGCGCGCGATATTGCGCGCTTCGGCACACGGAACCGTCAGAATTTTGATTCCAATGGTTGCGCACATGCATGAGGTGCAGGCTGCACGTGCGGCTATCGCAAGCGCAATGCTCGAACTCGATGCGAGAGGGCAGATCTACGCGAAAGACGTCCAAGTTGGTGCCATGGTGGAGATTCCGGCCACAGCCATTGCGATTGAACCTTTCGCCGATGCGCTTGATTTTTTATCGATCGGTACAAATGATTTGATTCAATATACGTTGGCCATTGATCGGGCTGACAATGAAGTTGCTGCACTCTACGATCCTTTGCATCCAGCGATCTTGCGCTTAATCGCCAATGTCATCAACGCAGGAATACGAGTTGGTAAGTCTGTAGCGGTGTGTGGTGAGATTGCGGGCGACCCACAACTCACGCGTTTGCTGCTCGGTTTAGGACTCACGCATTTTTCCATGCACCCTCAGCAATTACTGTCTGTAAAGAGAGAGATCCTGCGTGCACACTCTAATGCTTTGCGTGTAAAGGTTGCGACCTCACTGAATCGGGCGAGCTCGATTGATCCAGCATCTTTGAACTAAATATCGCCCAGGTTCTTTTTCTTAAAGGGCCACATCACCTGTTTCGCCAGTTCGGATGCGTGTGGTTGACTCTAAGGGCGTCACGAATATTTTCCCATCTCCGATCTTGCCAGTTTTTGCCGCTTGCTCAATCATGTCTACTGCACGATCGACCATTGAGTCGCTGACTGCAGTTTCTATGCGAAGTTTTGGAAGAAAGTCGACCGTATATTCGGCACCGCGGTACAGTTCCGTGTGGCCCTTTTGGCGACCAAATCCCCTGACCTCAGTCACGGTCAGGCCTTGCACGCCAAGGCTCGCGAGTGCAATTCGCACCTCGTCAAGCTTAAATGGCTTGATGATTGCAATGACGTTCTTCATATAGGCTCTCCTTGAATAGCTTGTTTCGTATTCTTGAATAAGCAATTGCCATGCCAGCGCTTGCTGGGTAGCTCAGGCACTTTATGCACCAATTCGAAGCATGTGTTCCTTACCTGGTTATGTTTGAGAGTTAGGCAGAGCTAAAATGGAAACACACCGACTTAATTTGAGAATGTGCGATGCAAAAAAATCTATGGTTTGAAGAGTTTCAAAAAAACGTCGCTGAACTTATTGCACGCAGTCCAGCGGCAGACATCGAACGCAATGTGAAGGCTTTCATGGGGCAGGCGTTTACGCGCATGGATCTCATCACACGCGAGGAGTTTGATATTCAAGCCTCGCTGTTGAGCAAATCACACGCGCGTATTCAAGCCCTCGAGACACAGCTTCAAGCTATGGAGCACCGTATTGCGTCTCTTGAGTCGGGTACGGAATAGTCCGAACGGATATCGTCATTCACTTAACGTACGTGGCGACTTTGACATAACGCATGATTGACCCTATTTTTTCTAGGGGGCTTTATGTCACTAGCAATTTTGCTAAGTCGTTCACTTGCAGGCTTTGATGCACCACTCGTTAGGGTTGAGACGCATCTCGGGTCAGGGTTGCCAGCGTTTCATGTTGTAGGTCTCGCCGACGCTGAAGTCAGAGAAAGTCGGGAGCGCGTGCGTGCCGCGATTTTAAATAGCGGATTCTCGTTTCCAAATGGGCGGCTCACTGTCAACCTTTCGCCGGCCGACTTGCCCAAAGAGTCCGGACGATTCGATTTACCCATTGCCGTGGGGGTGCTCTTGGTCTCGGGGCAAATAGCTGTCGCTAGACCAGAACGGCTGTCAACACTCGTGCTGGCTGGTGAGCTCTCGTTGACTGGGGAGCTGATTCCGACGCGCGGCGCAATTGCTTTGGGTCTGTCTGTGGCTCGCAGTCAAGCCGGGGCCATACTGATTTTGCCTTCAAGTAATGCGATTGAGGCGTCGCGTATTCCCGCATTAGTGGCTCTCGGTGCAAACAACCTAACGGAGGTTGTTGAGTATTTGACCGGTCAGTCAGAATTGCACAAGCCAACGTTCAACTCAAACTATTCAACAACGAAAGCGTATGCGTGTTTGTCTGATGTGCGCGGTCAGTTATTAGCTAGACGCGCACTGGAGGTGGCTGCTAGTGGTGGGCACAGCATGCTGATGACAGGCACACCCGGTGTCGGGAAAAGTATGCTCGCGAAACGCTTAGCCGGACTGCTCCCTCCGATGTCTGATACACAAGCGTTAGAACTCGCCGCAATCTCAACCTATGCGGGTTTAGATCTGGGGATGTCTCTTGAGCGACCGGTTCGCAGCCCGCATCACTCGGCGTCGGCAGCTGCGGTGATTGGCGGAGGCGCACGTCCCATGCCAGGAGAAGTCTCGTTGGCGCATCACGGCGTGCTGTTTTTAGATGAGCTTCCAGAATACGATAGAAAGGTAAGAGAGGCGTTACGTGAGCCGTTAGAGAACGGCTATGTGTGCATTGCACGCGCGAAAGGGATGTGTCAGTTTCCCGCCCGCTTTCAGCTGGTTGCTACGATGAATCCTTGCCCGTGCGGATGGAAAGGGCACCCTAAACGACTGTGTCGCTGCACAGATACCCAAGTTTCTAGCTACCAAGCTCGAGTATCGGGTCCCTTACTTGACCGTATTGATTTGTGTATTACCCTTTGCCAGGAAAGCGCAGACTGGCATGAATCTCAGCCGGCTGAGCCCTCGACTGCTGTTGCATCGCGAGTGCAAACCGCATGGGATCTGCAACTATCCCGGCAAGGTACATTGAACGCCCAGTTGCCAGACGGAAAGTTAGAGTCTCATTGCCGCCTGACCGATGAGGCTAAACATTTATTAGCAACGATCATGGGGCAGCATGGTATGTCCGCGAGATCGGTTCAACGGACACGGCGGGTTGCACGTACCTGCGCAGATATGGATGGTTGCGAAACGGTATCCCGGACACACGTATCCGAAGCCTACCGATACCGTCCGACACATGCCGTGCAATAACTAAAAATATGTCATATAATCAAAGGCTTTCCCGCGTATCTGCATCTTGTGTACGTAGAAAAAAGACTGCGGCTCAGTGTAGTAGGGGAAGCCCACAGTAAGTGTAGTAACGTCGTAGTACCGAGAAGTGGCTCTAGGGTAACCAAGACTTGCGATCGTTTGCGGCAATCTAGCAGCGGTTAGACAAGGCACCTTCAGAACACAATTTTAAGTAATAGGAATAGCAATGCCTAAGATGAAGACCAAAAAAAGTGCTGCAAAGCGCTTTCAGGTCCGCGGCAGCGGATCGATCAAGCGGGGCCAGGCGTTTAAACGTCACATCCTGACCAAAAAAACCACTAAGAACAAGCGTCAATTGCGCGGTTCGGCAGCGGTCGACAAAACCAACGTGGCTTCAGTAAAAGCCATGATGCCTTTCGCTTGATAGGAGATACTAAATGCCTCGCGTAAAACGTGGTGTAACGGCCAGAGCCCGTCACAAAAAAGTTATTTCGGCCGCTAAAGGCTACCGTGGTCGTCGCGGTAATGTGTTTCGTATTGCAAAGCAAGCTGTTATGCGTGCCGGTCAATACGCCTATCGCGACCGTCGCAACAAAAAGCGTACGTTCCGTGCATTGTGGATCACACGTATCAACGCAGCTGTGCGCGAGCATGGCGTAACCTATAGCGTGTTTGTCGCTGGACTCAAGAAGGCAGCGATCGAACTCGATCGTAAGGTACTTGCTGATATGGCCGTGCATGACAAGGCTGGTTTCGCAGCTGTCGTCAATCAGGTCAAATCTGCGTTGGCTGCGTAAGCACCGCGCGATCTATGTGTGAACGGGGCCTGCTGGGCTCCGTTTGCATTTTTAAGCTGTGTTTCCTGAAGGCTTTATTAAGATGACTGGATTAGCTACCGATCTGATCGAACAGGCGCGTGCGCAGTTTGAACAAGCTGTTGATGCCGCTTCTCTTGAGAATGCGAAAGCGAAGTTCTTGGGCAAGCAAGGCTCTTTGACTGAAATGCTTAAAGGGCTTGCCAAGCTCGATGCGGAGGCAAAGCGCACTGAAGGCGCGCGTATCAACCAAATAAAGCAGCAGATCGAAGGTCTGCTAAACGCCCGTCGTGCGCAGCTTGCGCAGGCTGAGCTTGACGCACGCTTGGCGAGCGAGACAATCGACGTCACGTTGCCGGGTCGAGGTCGGGGGAAAGGCGGTATTCATCCGGTGATCCGCACCTGGCAAAGGGTTGAAGAAATTTTCAAGTCTATTGGTTTCGATGTGGCCGATGGCCCCGAGATTGAAAACGACTGGACCAACTTTACCGCTTTGAATAACCCAGAAAACCATCCTGCCCGATCGATGCAGGACACGTTTTACGTTGATATGCAAGACGACAAAGGTTTACCTTTGCTATTGCGTACTCATACCAGTCCAATGCAAGTGCGATATGCACGGATGAATAAGCCTCCGATTAAAGTCATCGCTCCGGGTCGTACATATAGAGTGGACAGCGACGCAACGCATTCACCGATGTTTCATCAGGTTGAGGGGCTTTGGATTGATGAAAACATCTCATTCGCAGACTTAAAGGGCGTATACACCAATTTTCTGCGATGCTTCTTCGAGACGGACGACTTGGTTCTACGTTTCCGTCCCTCGTTTTTCCCGTTTACTGAGCCCTCGGCTGAGATCGACATGATGTTCACCTCCGGTCCGAATAAAGGTCGCTGGCTGGAGATTTCTGGCTCTGGCCAGGTACATCCGGATGTTGTTCGTAACTTTGGTCTAGACCCTGAGCGTTACATCGGATTTGCGTTTGGCTCTGGGCTAGAGCGCTTAACGATGCTGCGTTACGGTGTTAATGATTTGCGTCAGTTTTTTGAAGGCGACCTGCGCTTTTTGCAGCAGTTCAACGATTAATTTGTTTCAGACCGATACGGTTCACCATGCAATTTCCTGAATCCTGGCTACGTACGTTGGTAAATCCTGAGATCACCACGGATGAGCTCTCACATCGTCTTACGATGGCGGGTCTTGAGGTTGAAGAAACCAACCCCGTTGCACCTGCCTTTACGGGGGTTGTCGTTGCTCGCATCATCAGTGCCGAGCCTCACCCCAATGCGGATAAGTTACGCGTCTGTCAGGTCGATGCAGGCGCAGGCGCGACGCTCCAGATCGTTTGTGGAGCACCAAATGCTGCGGCGGGAATCAACGTTCCACTTGCGACCGTTGGTGCCGTGCTGCCGGGTAATATGAAGATTGGCGTCGCGAAAATGCGCGGGGTCGAATCATCCGGCATGCTCTGCTCCGCGCGAGAACTTGGTTTGTCACAGGACCATGATGGTTTGTTAGTCTTGGACTCAGGGCTACTGCCAGGCACAGATCTTCGTGATGCCCTCGACCTAGATGACACTGTTTTTACCTTAAAGCTGACGCCCAATCGTGCGGATTGTTTATCGATTCTAGGTGTGGCGCGTGAAGTATCAGCGCTAACAGGTGCTGAACTGAAGGCTCCAGCCATTCCTTCTATTAAGCCTTCCATTACCGACATACTTCCTGTAACGGTTAGTGCGCCCGATCTATGCGGTCGCTTTGCTGGGCGTGTTGTGCGCGGCGTGAATGCGCGTGCGCAATCTCCAGCATGGCTTGTGCAGCGCCTTAAGCGTGCAGGGCAGCGCTCGGTGAGTGCCTTAGTCGACATTTCGAATTACGTGATGCTCGAACTCGGACGTCCAACCCACGTGTTTGATCTCGACAGGATGCCCGAGCAGAAGATAGAAGTACGCTGGGCACGTGACGGGGAAGAGCTGACTCTCTTGAGCGAGCAAACGATCAAGCTTGATCCCACTATGGGGATCATCGTCAGTGGCAACCACCCCGAAAGTCTTGTCGGCATTATGGGCGGCTTGGCGACGGCTGTCACGCTGGACACAGTCAATATATATGTTGAGGCTGCTTTCTGGTGGCCGGAATCCATTGCAGGCCGTGCGCGTAAGCTCAAGCTTAGTTCTGAGGCGAGTCATCGTTTCGAGCGAGGCGTCGATTTTCAGCAGATTCCTGAGCACTTAGAGTTAATCACTGGGTTGATTCTTGAGGTTTGTGGTGGGCAGGCCGGTCCAATCGATGATCAGTTAGTCAACATGCCTCAGAGACAGCCTGTCACTATGCGGTTGGCTCGTTGCCAACGTGTATTGGGCATCTCGGTATCGCACGAACAAGTGTCAACCACCTTTTCGCGTCTTGGCTTCACATTTAGCTCGACACCGGATCAGTTCGTTGTCACCCCACCTTCGTACCGCTTTGATATCTCGATTGAAGAAGACCTGATCGAAGAAGTTGCTCGGATCGTTGGCTTTGACAATATTCCAGCGAACCCGCCAATGGCCGCGGCAGTTATGCGACAAGCGCCTGAGGTAGAGCGGTCGGCGCATGCTATTCGGGCGGATATTGCTGGGCTGGATTATCAGGAAGTAATCAACTTTTCATTTGTCGAGGCGGCATGGGAACATGACATGCTCGGGATAAATGATCCGATAGGACTTCTGAACCCGATCGCAAGCCAGTTAGCTGTGATGCGAACCTCGTTGTTACCAGGCTTGGTGGCAAACATCCGCTATAACGCGAATCGCAAGCAATCTCGCGTCCGCGTATTCGAACTCGGAAGAGTCTTCAAGCGACAGCCACAGGTGAAAGATGGTCCGTTATCCGTGGCTGGGATTGAACAGCCCCAGAGGCTAGCAGGTGCAGCGTGGGGCAGTGCAATTCCCGACCAATGGGGTCTGGCCTCTAAGAATGTAGACTTTTTTGATGTTAAGCGTGACGTTGAGACTTTACTCGATGCCCGTTTGGCAGACGTACGGTTTGAGCCTGTCTCGCACCCATTGCTGCACCCCGGTCGCAGCGCAGAAATTTTGCTGGATGGCAAGAGCATTGGATTAATTGGTGAGCTGCATCCGAAGTGGGTGCAGGAGCAAGA
>JBEDEU010000061.1:0-9243 GCA_041175585.1 Pseudomonadota bacterium
TTGACGCCTTCCATGCGATCTTCGGTGTCAATAAGATGGTTGTACGCTTCAATTTCAAAGCGGAACGCTGTACGCAACTCCATTTGACCGCCATAACGCACAGACTTCTTAATTTGCCGCACAGATAATGGGGCATTGGAAGCGATGACCTCTGCGGTTTCCAGCGCCTTTGCCAGCACTTCTGTTGGTTCGAGAATCGCGTTGATCAAGCCGTATTCACTTGCTTGCTGTGCGCTGAACGGCTTGCCGGTCATGAGGATCTCTTTGGCGCGTCGCTCGCCGATAGCGCGGGGTAGGTTTTGCGTGCCGCCAGCACCCGGCATGATGCCCAAGGTGACTTCGGTTAAGGCGAAGCGCGCAGCGTTGCTGGCGTAGATGAAGTCGCAGGACAAGGCCATCTCGAGTCCACCGGCGTAGGCGTGCCCATTGACCGCAGCGATGACTGGGATGGGCAAGTCCACTAGGGTCCAATACATGCGCTCAAAGAGCTCATGCTGCAGAGTCCATTGCTTCTTCGTCATGCCGTTGCGTTCTTTGAGATCGCCGCCAGCACAGAATATTTTCTCACCAGCGCCTGTTAGGACGATGCAGCGAATATCTCCTGCGTCAGCAGTTAAGCGGTTCCAGAGATCGAGTAGGTCGTGACCAGATTGTGTGTTGATGGCATTGCCTACCTGTGGTCGGTTGAGCGTGACCTTCAGGACATGCGTGCCCACCATTTCAGTGGCGATCGTTTCGTATGCGGGGAAAGCGGTCATTTCTTATTCCTTTGATTAATCAAATCTGAGTGTTCGCCAAGTTTGGGAGGTGGCGCGCTTGGGTGTGGTCGCACACCGTCAAAACTAATTGGTAGCCCGATGAAGCGCATTCCTGAACCGGGCACATCTTGAATCAAACCGAGCGCGTCCGTTTGTGGATGAGCAGCCATTTGAGAGATATCGTTAACGGGCGCGCAAGGGACTCCAGCTTTTTCTAGCTCCGCAATCCAGTGCGCAGTAGGCTTGGCCGCAATGAGCGCATCAAGCATGCCATACAACAGAACTTCGTTTTCAACGCGTTTGGGGTTATCGATAAAGCGCGGATCGTCGCTCCACTCCGGGTGTCCCACAGTTTTGGCGAGTGCTTTAAACAGTGCGTCGCTACCAGCTGCGATGACGAGTTCACCGTCACTGGTCAGGTAGCTTTTATAGGGGACGATTCCTGCGGCACCGGAGCCTTGTTTAGCAGTGACTTTTCCGCTTGCAAAGTACTGCGCGGCCAAAAGGGAAACCCATGTCGTTGCCGTTTCAAAAAGTGATACATCAACAACTTTACCGCGACCTGTCGTGTGGCGTTCTAACAGCGCGGTCAGTGCGCCAATCACGGCCCACATGCCTGTGCCCATATCCACGATTGAGGCGCCCACGCGCACCGCAGGTCTGCCTGGTTCGCCCGTGGTGCTCATGATCCCCCCAAAGGCCTGCATCAACGGATCGTAGCCAGGACGATCCTTGAGTGGACCAGTATTGCCGAAAGCGCCAAGATTGCAGTAGATCAGGCGAGGTTGGCGAGCGAGCAGGGTGGCGCCATCAAGCCCGAGCTTTTGAACATGGCCAGGCCGTAAATTTTGAATCACGATATCAGCATGCTCACAGATGTACTGGCGCAGTACCTCTACCTCTGCTTCGTTGCGTAGGTCACAGACAACCGACTTTTTATTGCGATTCAGCGATTGAAAAAAAGGTGAGGCACCTTCCCAGAAAGGGGGTCCCCACTTCCGGGCATCGTCACCGTCTGACTTTTCGATTTTGATGACATGGGCACCAAGCTCGCCGAAAATCTGACCGGCGAAAGGGGCTGCCACACTGTTTCCTAGCTCGATCACCACGAGTCCCGCAAAAGGGGTGGCGCCGAGGGATTCCTGCTGCGTATGCTCAGACATTTTTAATATAATTTTGGGATGATTCGTCTCTCCAAAATTATGTCACGAATTGACCTCCATCAACGCTTGGACAGTGGGTCCGGCAAGGAGTTGACCGCATAGCGGAATGCGGCCAGCGCTTTACCGCAAAATCAGTTCGATTGAAGGCGGCTCGTCCCAAATCCAGTTGCCATTACGGCGAAAGATCTCTGGGAAGTGGCCGGGAACCACGATGTCGGTGTTTGCACAAATTTCTGCGATCGAGCGCTTGGAGTCCTCAGTCGAGCCAAAGCACATATCGCCGACCTGAGCGAGGATCTCTTTTGGATATTTGATTGCATCACCTGCCAAAACGACTCGACGGCCATCCTCTTGCGCGAAACGCAGCGCTTGACAGCCGGTCGTGTGCCCAGGCACTTCAAAGTGTTCGATGCCGGGCGCGATTACGCCGCGCTGGGGCAATACGCGCAATTCAAAGTCTGCAAGCAGGTCGTGAATTTTCCAGGGGATAAACAAATCGTCTGGATGCGGGTTACGTGCGTATTCAATTTCTGTTTTGCCAACTGCAACCGGGACCCCCTTGAAAAGGTCGAGATTCTGGCAATGGTCGAAATGCAGATGCGACAGAAAGATGAGATCAATATCCGTGGGCGCAAGACCGCGGTCTTTCAGACCGTTGATGAGTCCTTTGCGCACACAGTAGTGACCCGTATCGAACAAAATACGTGTGCCGTCTTCGGCCGTGACGAGTGCCACATTGCATAAGCCAAAAAAGCCACCTTTGAAACTTAAGCTATTGCCACGGACCAGAAGTTCGTATTTTGCGTGCACGGGGTGTCTCCAGACGAATAAGTACGCCTAATTACTTCAGTTGCTCACATACGGCTGCTGTGACTTGCGCAGTCGTCGCCAAACCGCCGAGATCGCGCGTGTGCAGGCGAGGGTTGGCCGTGACGGCCTCAATTGCCCGCATCAAACGATCTGCAGCAGCCTGTTCACCGAGGTGCTCGAGCAGCATCACCACGGACCAGAAGGTGCCGATCGGATTTGCAAGACCTTTACCCATGATGTCAAAAGCGGAGCCGTGGATAGGTTCGAACATCGATGGGTAGCGACGTTCTGGATCAATATTGCCAGTCGGCGCAATACCTAAACTGCCAGCTAAAGCCGCTGCGAGGTCACTCAAAATGTCTGCGTGCAGATTAGTTGCGACAATGGTATCGAGCGTAGCGGGGCGGTTCACCATACGGGCTGTCGCTGCATCGACAAGTTCTTTGTCCCATTTGACATCGGGGAACTCTTTCGCGATTTGCACTGCGATCTCGTCCCACATCACCATGGCATGGCGCTGCGCATTCGACTTTGTGACAACAGTCAACAACTTACGTGGACGCGATTGAGCAAGTTTGAAGGCGTAGCGCATGATGCGCTCAACGCCGGCACGAGTCATCATGCTGACGTCGGTTGCTACTTCGATGGGATGACCTTGATGGGCTCGGCCACCTACGCCTGAATACTCGCCTTCTGAGTTTTCGCGAACAATGATCCAGTTAAGTTGCTCCGGTGTGCAGCGTTTGAGTGGTGCATCGATACCAGGCAAAATTCTAGTAGGGCGAACGTTCGCGTACTGATCGAAGCCTTGGCAGATTTTTAGACGCAAGCCCCACAACGTGATGTGGTCCGGAATATGCGGATCGCCTGCCGAGCCGAACAAGATGGCATCTTTGTCGCGCAAGGCATCAAGTCCATCTTCAGGCATCATGACGCCGTGTTTGCGGTAATAGTCACCACCCCAATCAAAGTCCTGAAACTCAAACTTAATATTCTTGTCTTGTTGAGCGATGGCTTCGAGGACTTTTTGTCCTTCGGGGACCACTTCTTTTCCGATGCCATCACCGGGGATTGTTGCGATGCGATATGTTTTCATTTTTATTACTGCGATTGTTAATGGGTAAGTGTTTTACGTGTTAGCGGTCGCCACTTTCATAGCGTTTGCCCCGCGCTAACAATTCAGGGGTACCAATTAAATCGTTGAGCCCATCAAAATCGAGCATCCGATCCTGAAATGCTTGCGTGCTTCCGGTCTGTTTAAGACTTGCATAATATTGCTGCAAAGTATTGGCAACTGCTCTTACTGTTCCACCTGGAAAAATGACGATGGAATAACCAAGAGCCTGTAATGCTTGCGTGGATTTTACTGGCGTTTTCCCTCCCTCTACCATGTTGGCCAAGAGAGGAACGCGGCCCTTGAATTGGGCGTTCACGATTTTCATTTGCTCGTCGGATCGGACGGCCTCTACAAACAATACATCAGCACCGGCAGCGAGGTACTTCTCGGCGCGTTCTAGGGCGGCTTCGAAGCCCTCTACGGCGACCGCATCGGTACGCGCCATAATCAGTGTGTCGGTGCTGTGACGTGCGTCGGTCGCGGCCTGAATCTTCCCGACCATCTCTTGCGTGCTAACCAGTGTTTTGCCATCGAGGTGGCCACAGCGCTTGGGAAAGCTCTGGTCTTCAAGCTGAATGATATTGGCACCGCTTCGTTCGAAGCCGCGTACCGTACGTTCTGTGTTGAGCGCGTTGCCAAATCCAGTATCCGCGTCGACGATGATGGGCAACCTTATACGGTCACGTATTTGCGTAATTTTTTCATTGACCTCGGTAAATGTGGTCAATCCAACGTCAGAGCGCCCGAGCGTTGTGTAAGCAATCGATGCGCCAGAAAGGTATACCGCTTCGAAGCCTGTTTGCTCAGCGACCATTGCAGAGAAGGCATCGTAGATGCCAGGTGCAAGAAGAATCTCTTCTTTTTGTAAACGTTGTTTGACAGTCATTATCGTGCACCAGGTCGAAAATTGTTGGCGGGTTCATCAAACCAGTCGCGATTTTTTTGGAGGCGTCTGGTCATTTGTAAGGCGTACGGCGCTGCTTCAAACAACACCTGCAGCAAGTCGTCGTTCAAGCGGAGTCCTGCGTTGTGGGCCATGCGTTGTGCGAAGTCTCGTGTGGCTGCATCGCAATGTGCAGTATCTGGCGTGAGGTCAGGAGCCGTGAGTGCGGGAGCGCTTTGTCCAGCAACCAATTGCGGCCGCTTGGTGCGCAGTGCCAGTGCACCTTCAAGAATATGTCCTACTTTTAAAACATGTGCATCCTGCAGTGGAGGACCTACGAGTTGCATACCCATCGGCAACCCATTTGCACTAAAGCCACAGGTCATGGCGAGAGCAGGTCCAGCGGTAATATTGGCAAGCACCTGTGCATTAGCACCTTTCCAAAAACTAATTGGCCGGTGCGCAGTGATTGGCTTGGCTGCGCCAAAGCTTGGCATAAGCAAAATATCGAACTTCTCATAGATAGGTCCCATTTCATGCAGCATGCGGCGATGTTCTCGTGTCGCTGCAATAAAATCGGCTGATTGGAACATGACGGCAGGCAGGATGCGCGTCAAAAAGTCTCTGCCGTAATCACCTGGTCGTTCAATGAGGCCTTGTTGTTGCACGGTAAAGATCTCGGTCTCCGCCAGAACAACTTTGACATCCATGTAATCTTGCATCGGACGCAGCTTACAGTCTTCAACCGTTGCACCGAGTTCCTTCAAAACTTGCACAGCATGATTGAGCGCTTGTTGGTGATCAGCTGAGATGGGCAGATCGCTTTCCCAAACATAGCGCAAGACACCGACGCGTAATCCCTTCAAGTCTCCATCGAGCCCTTTGCTGTAATCGGGAATGTCTTGCGCAAAACTGTTGCCATCGGCTGGATCATGTCCGGCAAGCGCGTGCAGCATGATTGCACAATCTTTGACGGTCCAGGCCATCGGCCCGCAGTGATCAAGAGTAAACGAGTTGGGCATGACACCGGTTCTGCTGACGAGCCCAGAACTCGGCATAAAGCCTGCAATGCCACACAGTGAAGCAGGGCCACGAATCGATCCGCCGGTATCAGTGCCAAGGGCTCCAGGAACAAGACCTGCGGCGACGGCTGCCCCTGAGCCGCTAGATGAGCCACCGCTAAAGCATTCAAGGTTCCATGGGTTGCGAACGATTGGCCAGGGAACGTCAAAAGAAGGGCCGCCATGTGCAAACTCGTGCGTGTTGAGTTTGCCGAGTAGCAAGGCGCCCGCGTCCCGCATTTTGGAGATCACTGCAGCATCATGTTTTGGAACATGGTGTTGGGCGATACGAGAACCACCGGTGGTCAATATCCCAGCGGTTTCGTAGATATCTTTCGCGCCGAACGGGATGCCGTGCATTGGACCGCGATACTGCCCAGCGGAAATCTCTGCTTCGGCCTTTTTTGCCTGCGTGCGCGCAAGCTCGAAGGTTGGTGTGATGAATGAATTAAGTTGTGAGTCTATTTCGTTGACCCGTTGCGCAAGATGATCGACATATTCGACCGGGGACAAGGTGCGTGCCTTGATTTGTTGCGACGCTTCGGCAATCGTTAAGAAATGCAGCTCTGTTGTCATGCGCAGTCTCGGTAGAAATTAAAGAAGTGGATCCAGTCCTTGAGAGCGCAGCGCAGCTGCAACCTCTGGCGAATGCATAAATGTGGCGAGCGACTGGATGACTTTCGCTTGCTTGGTTTCAGCAAAACTGCCCAAAGAAAAGATGGTTGATTGCTGAACGGCGGGAGGTAACTTGGCGAAAATATGAATGCCCTGTACCTGCATGAGTTCGCTCATTTGCTGCACGGCGAGTTCGATCTCACCGCGCGCAACGGGCTCACCGGTTAGACCTTCAGGCAAGACAAGCGCCTTGGCTCGGATCTCGTCCTCAATACCAAGTCTCTTTAACAAACTCGCAAAGTACATACCGCTTGCGCCTTGCTTGGAGAAGCACACAGAGCGGCAGGATAGGAGCGTCGCTTTGAACGCTTCTGCGGTCGAGATGTCAGGTGCCTGCGCCCCTTGTTTAACTGCCATCGCAACGTCCGAACTAACAAAATTCAGGCGACTGCCTGGCTGCAAGATGCCTTCGTTGATCAGTTCATCGATCGAGCTCGATACGGCCATAATGGCATCGGCACGCGCGCCGGCCCGAATGCGTTCTGACAACTGAGCCGTCGCACCATATTCAATCGTCACGTGTGCGTCGGTACGTTTTTCGAACTCTGGAATGATCGCCTTAAGAACGTTGCGCATCGCGATGGTAGAGAACAACTTTAGGGATTGATTTGGAGTCGTCATAAGGCCTCAAAGGGTACACAAGCAAAGATGATTTGATTCTATTCGATTGACCCGCAGCTATCTGCTCGTTAGCATTGAAGTCACGACATCCTTGGTTTGTGTACAGTGCGCAAAAGCAGATGAGGCAAGCATTGCTTAGGCGCTGGAAGCAAACGAGTGGGTAGAAAAACAAACACGTATCAATTGGGGTGGCAATGAAACAAAGCATTGAAGAGGTAGGGGCGCAGCCTTTGCCTTATGAGGTCTTCGCGGTGAAGTACGCGACACGTGAGGCCTTGCGAAGAAATCATTTCATCGGAGGGGATTCGCATGACGGTCCGATGGCGATGGATTACTACGTCTGGGTAGTGCGTAATGCTGAGCGCACTGTTGTTGTGGATACTGGCTTTAGTGCTGAGATGGCCACCAAGCGTGGTCGTACCTTGTTGCGGACGCCCGCTGAAGGGCTCAAGCTGTTAGGGATTGATGCGGCGTCAGTTAAGGATGTCATCATCACGCATCTTCACTATGATCATGTGGGAACGTTTGAGAGCTTCCCTCAGGCGCAATTCCATCTGCAAGATGATGAGATGTCCTATGCCACAGGGCGTCATATGTGCCAAAAGCAATTTAGTCACAGCTATGAAGTGGACGAGATCGTGGGTATGGTCCGCTTAGTCTATAAAAACCGCGTGAGTTTTTATTCTGGCAAAGGCGACTTGGCGCCAGGTCTGACGGTTCATCGTATTGGCGGCCACACGCATGGCATGCAGTGTGTGCGCGTTTGGACCAAACGTGGATGGATGGTCCTAGCCTCAGACACCAGTCATTATTACGAGCATTTCGAAAAACGTCGCGCATACACGACGATGTTTAACGTAGGCGAGGCTTTGCAGGGGTATGCCAAGCTTGAAGCGTTGGCAGATTCCACCCGTCACATCATCCCTGGCCACGATCCACTGGTGATGCAACGCTATCCGGCTGCGTCGCAAGAAATGGTTGGCATCGTTGCCCGGTTGGACGTGGAGCCCAACTATGGATAGCCATCCCGCTTCGCTGTTGCCGGGTGCGACCCGCGACTTGGCAGCCTTCTCAGCGCAACTTAAGTTTGAAGATATCCCGTCGGAAGTCATCGCACGTATGCGCACGAGTTTTCTGGATAGCGTTGGGTGTTGTTTGTTCGGCGCGACGTTGCCTTGGACGCAACGTGTGACCGAGATGGTGCTAGAAGAGGGCGCCAAGCCAGTGGCGTCGATCTTTGGGCGCGGACAAAAAACGTCTGTGAGCTCGGCCGTCTTGGTCAATGCGACGGCTGGGCATGCTTTTGAGTTGGACGATATCCACAAAGAATCGATTTTGCATGCGGGATCGATTGCGACGCCGATCGTGGTGGCGTTAGCCGAACAAACGCATCAGCGTAGCGGGCGTGCCTTGCTCAAGGCGATGACGGCAGGGTACGAGGTTGGCACCCGCATTGGTAATGCTGCGACGATGGGGCTCTTTTTTAGGGGATTTCATCCTCAAGGCGCTTCCGGCGTGTTTGTGGCTGCTGCAAGCGCGGCGGCGATGCTTGGTCTAGATGCTGGACGCACACAACACGCACTTGGTATTGCAGGCTCCCAGGCGGGCGGCCTGATGGCCGCGCAAGAGGGCGCGATGGTCAAGCGCTTTCATTCCGGGCGCGCGGCACAAAGTGGTGTGTATTCAGCCTATCTGGCGCAGAAAGACTTTACAGGGATCACCGATGTGCTGGAGGCGGGTTACGGTGGGTACTTGAGTACGTACTCCAATAGCCCCAATCCTGGACGACTCCTTGAGGGCTTGGGTTCTGTTTGGGAGACAGGCAAGGTGGGGTACAAGCCACATGCTTGTGTCACGAGCATCCATTCTGCGTTAGATGCCTTTGCGGCGTTGTTGAACGCCCATCAGTTAACACCCAAGGATATTAAGCAGCTCGAAGTGGGTGTGAGCTCCATGACTTTTACCCACTGTGCGTGGGAATACAAAGCGCAAGGGGTTACCGCAGCACAGATGAACTTGTATTACGGTCTGGCTGTGATGGGTTTTGATGGGATGGCGTTTGTCGCCCAGTACCAGGAGCAGCGATTAGCCGATCCTCTCGTCATGGACTTTATCAAACGGATTGATGCACGGATTGACCCAGAGATCGACGCAA
>JBEDEU010000062.1:0-9216 GCA_041175585.1 Pseudomonadota bacterium
CTGTCGTCTCAGACTCTGGTAGCTCGACGGGTCGATAACGAATATCGACCGGATAGAGCCGGCCCGACACCTCGATAACCGGTGCCGATTTGCCATGTGCGTCGCAAAAATGTGCGGCAAAGCGCGTCGCATCAATCGTTGCGGAGGTGATGATGAGCTTTAGATCTCGACGCTTAGGTAGTAGCTGCCTGAGGTAGCCAAGCAAGAAGTCAATGTTCAGACTACGTTCGTGGGCTTCGTCAATGATGATGGTGTCATAACGACGCAGCAGCGGATCGCGTTGCGACTCCGCCAGCAAAATCCCGTCAGTCATCAGTTTGATGGCGGTCTGGGCGCTGCTGCGGTCCTGAAAGCGTACTTGATAGCCCACCCAATCCCCGAGCGGCGAATTCAGTTCATCGGCAATACGCCGCGCGACCGAGCTTGCCGCCAACCGGCGAGGCTGGGTGTGCCCGATCATTTTGGACAGACCGCGCCCAAGTTCGAGGCAAATTTTGGGTAATTGTGTCGTTTTGCCGGATCCAGTCTCACCACTGACGATCACGACCTGATGCGCGGCGATCGCAGCGGCGATCTCCTGACGACGCCCACTGACCGGCAAATCCTCCGGATAGGTGATTTGAGGGGCAACTCGTGGGGAAATGACAACGCTTTCTGGCCTTGAATCGGCTAAGCGCTTTGAATCGGGCATATTTTCGGATCCGCTGAACGGGACATTATAAAATTTATCGCTCAAACTCACAGACCACGAGGTTTACAACACTAGCCACCATGCCTGATCCCCTAGAACAAGAGACCGTATCTGCACAAGAAGCCCCGGAATTTGCTGCCGCACAGTTTGTACGTTGGTTCCGAGAGGTAGCCCCTTATGTGCATGCATTTCGTGGAAAAACCTTTGTAGTCGCCTTTGGTGGTGAGCTCGTCCAGGCGAACGTTCTGAATACGTTGGTCCAGGACTTATCCCTACTTTCGGCTCTGGGCATCAAACTTGTGTTGGTTCATGGCTCACGCCCTCAAGTCAACGAACAGCTTCGCCTAAAAGGCTTTAGTCAACAATTCGACCGTGGACGCGCCCCAATGGACGCCGATGCCCTTGAATGCGCCAAGGAAGCTGCTGGCGAAATTCGCCTCGACATCGAGGCCGCCTTCAGCCAGGGGCTACCTAATACGCCCATGTCACACGCGCAGATTCGGGTCATTTCAGGCAACTTCGTGACTGCACGGCCGACTGGCATTATCGATGGCGTGGATTACAAACATACGGGTCAAGTTCGCAAGATCGATGTCGAGGCCTTGCGCTCAACAATTGACCGCGGTTCGATCGTCTTGCTATCACCCCTGGGCTTCTCGCCAACTGGCGAAGCCTTCAACCTAGCGATGGAAGAGCTCGCCACGAGCGTTGCTACCGCTTTGCGTGCAGAGAAGCTCATCTTTCTAACCGAATCGCCCGGCGTCATCTCGGAAGATGGCACTGTTGACACGGAGCTCGCACGGCTCGATGCTGACGCCCTGCTTGCTTCGGGCTCGATCGACCCGGACACTGCCTTTTATCTCCAATTTGCTTCACGCGCCGTCAAGCGCGGGGTCACACGAGCACATTTGATCCCGTTCTCAATGGATGGCGTCGTGTTGCTTGAAATCTTTACCCACGACGGTGTTGGCACCATGGTGGTCGAAGACACGCTCGATGACTTGCGACCTGCAACGATCGATGATGTCGGTGCCATCTTGCAACTGATCGAACCCCTGGAGCAGGATGGAACTCTGGTTCCCAGAGGTCGTGCGGTGATTGAACGCGACGTCGAAAACTTTACAGTGCTCGAGCACGACGGCGTGATTTACGGCTGCGCAACGTTGCACGACTTTCCGAAAGATCAGATGGCAGAAATGGCTTGTCTCATCGTGCATCCTGAATGGCAAGGCACAGGTGAAGGCGAGATCCTGTTGCGGCACATGGAATCGCGGGCCAGAGGCCACGGCGCAAAGCGTCTTTTTGTTCTCACCACACGCACGTCGCACTGGTTCATCAAGCGTGGATTCGTTCAAGGCGGTGTCGCTGACCTGCCCAAAGAAAAGCAAGCGCATTACAACCGGTCACGTAACAGTCTTATTTTTATAAAACGCCTGTAGTGCCTGGGGGCTCTTAGTCACAACAATCACTAACCCCCTACAATACAGTCACTTTGTTCTAAACAGGATTTACCGCCATGGGTCGCACCGTTCAGTGTTTAAAGCTTAAAAAAGAAGCCGAAGGGCTTGAGTACCCCCCCTATCCAGGCGAGATGGGTACCAAAATCTGGCAAAGCATCTCGAAAGAGGCTTGGCAAGAATGGCTTAACGTTCAGACGCGTCTGGTTAACGAGAACAGGTTAAACCTTGCGGACACACGGGCTCGCAAGTATCTGAAAGAACAAATGGAAAAACATCTGTTCGAAGACATCGACGTAGAAGCACAAGGCTTCGTACCACCGTCAGCCTAAATAACCAGAATGGCAGACGCCTATAAACGGCGGATGCCATTCTGCGTTGCAAGCAACGCCACATCTGCCGGGCGAATTGCAAACAACCCGTTTGTCACAACACCAGGCACATTATTCAGTTGCTTCTCAAGAGCGATCGCGTCGGTGATGCTCAGGCCAGTTACATCAATAATCTGGTTTCCATTATCCGTAATAAAGCCCTCTCGTAGCGCGGGTTTACCGCCGAGGGATGATGCCGCACGCGCCACTGCCTCGCGTGCAATTGGAAGCACCTCGATTGGCAATGGAAACTTACCCAACGTTTGCACAAGTTTTGATTCATCGGCAATACAAACAAACTTTTGCGCAACAGACGCTACAATTTTTTCACGCGTCAGTGCTCCGCCACCACCTTTGATCATATGCAAGGCCGCGTTGATCTCGTCAGCACCATCCACATAAACGGGCATCGACTCAACTTGGTTTAAATCCAACACAGCAATCCCTAAATCGCTTAATCGCTTTGCGCTGCGCTCAGAACTCGCAACAGCACCGCGAAAGCGTCCACGGAACCGCCCTAACCCATCGATAAACAAATCTGCGGTAGATCCCGTACCCACACCAATCACGGCGTCAGACGTGAGCATAGGCTCGATCAACGAGAGCGCCGCCTCAGCAGCCTGCAATTTAAGGTCATGTTGGGAAAGCATTCGGTAGTCCTTTAGGATTTTTTAGAAATATCAGACGAGGGTTCATTGACATCGGGATCCGCATCACCTTCATAGGGGTCGTTATCCGCGGCCTCTGGAGCGAACAACGCTTTGGCCTGATCCTCAGGCATCGCCTCGACATTTTTTAAACTACGCAACATCATACGCGTGCGCGATTCAGTTTGTCCGATGCGATTACTAGCTGTATCAAGAGACTTCTTAACGTTTGCCAAGGTGTCGCCAAACTTACCAAACTCCGTCTTAACCGCGCGCAGAACCTGCCAAACCTCGGAGGAGCGTTGCTGAATCGCAAGGGTGCGAAAACCCATCTGTAGACTGTTGAGCAAGGCTGCCAAGTTTGCAGGGCCTGCCACGTTCACTCTCAAGTCATGTAGTTTGTCTAATAGACCTGGCTGTCGCAGCACCTCGGCATACAAACTTTCACTCGGTAGGAACATGATCGCAAAATCCGTCGTGTGCGGTGGCGATACATACTTGGTGACAATCGTTTTGGCTTGCAATTCAATCGCACGCGCGAGCGCGCCACCTGCCGCCTTCATTGCATCCCGATCGGCAAGTTCATGCGCATCCATTAAGCGCTCATACTCTTCTTTCGGAAATTTGGCATCAATCGGTAGCCACACAGGCTCATCAAATTGACCTTGCCCAGGCAGGCGCACTGCGAACTCGACCTGTGCATCACTCCCCGGTACTGTCTTGACGTTGCGGGCATATTGATCGGGTGTCATGCTGTCTTCGATCAATCGCGCCAACTGCACTTCACCCCACGTACCGCGTGACTTCACGTTGGTCAGCACACGCTTAAGATCGCCGACACCTGCGGCGAGAGTCTGCATCTCACCGAGCCCTTTATGTACGGCCTCAAGTCGGTCAGAAACAAGCTTGAAGGATTCCCCTAAGCGCTGTTCAAGCGTGGCATGAAGTTTTTCGTCAACCGTGCGGCGCATCTCGTCAAGCTTTGCCGAGTTATCTTTTTGTAACGCCATTAAGCGCTCTTCTACCGCTGCCCGCAGTTCAGTAATGCGTCGCTCATTGGCTTGGATCAAGGCTTGTAACTGTTCAGAGAATCCCGTTGCAAAGCGATTGAGTGACTCGGCACTTTCGGTACGCCCTGCCGCCGCATCACGTGCCATGGCAGCGCGAAAATCATTGTCGCTTTGGGCAAGCTCAGTGCGTAGCGCACGAGAGGACTCGGCCAGCTCGGTACGTAACTGACGATGCGCCTCGGTTTGCTCCTGTCTTAAGCTGCGCTCGAGTTTTTCTTGTGCACTTAGAATCTGATCTAGCTTGGGCTCATTCGAGCCTTCACCCGTGCGTCCAGCGCGCAACCAAGCCAACATCGCAAAGACTGCGGCGCAGACGCTTGCAAGTGCCGTGACAATCGACCAGACATTCACATCCATCACTTGATCCCTAGTTTTTCAGCGAAGCGCTTCTCATTAAACCCAACCGACACAGACCCGTCGGCGTACACCGTGAGGGGACGTCTGATTAGTGCAGGGTAATCTGCAATCAAATCTAGCCACTGGGCATCCGTTTGAGGCGTCTTTAAACCATCGTCCAAATTGCGCCAGGTCATAGAAGCACGATTGACAAGTTTTTCCCAACCGCCCAGGGCAATGGCCCATTTTTTAAGAGATCCCTGCGGCAAGGGGTGCTCACGATAATCCTCGAACGTATAAGAGACATCGTGTTGATCGAGCCAAGCAAGGGCCTTCATGCATGTACTGCACTTCGCCAGACCAAAAATCTTTAACGCCATAAAAACTACTCCATATGTTCATTAAAACCGAGCCATGCATGTTGATACGCCCGATTAAGGGCCGGCCAGCTTAAGTGCTCTTGTTGTGGCACAACCTTTCGAACTGACCGCAACAGACGTGATAGGTTTTCAGCCCGCAAGCCGTCATTCACAGGGCTGTATCGGCTTCGATCAAAGTCAATGAGCCAAATACGGTTATCGACATCCACCATGATGTTGTAAACATTTAAGTCAGCGTGCCAGACTCCGAAGGCATGCATTCTGGCAATCTCTCTACCGGCCTGCGCCCAGAGTTCCGGGTCAGTCACGCGAGCAAGCGGTTGAGCGTCTGGAATCCTAACCGTGAGCAGCGCTGCTTCGTACAGCAAACCCCGCTTCTGCACGCGCGCCGCAATCGGTTGTGGCACAGGCAATCCTGCGCGATACATCAAACCTAGAAGGTCAAACTCTTCAAAGGCACGTGTCTTTGACAAACCTGTCCAAACATACCCAGAACTCAACAGCTTGGCTGCCCAACCGCCACGACGGTAATGACGCAACACACCGCGCACGTCGCGAATTTGTAGAAACCAGGCTGCGCTGCGCCCACCCTCTGCAACCGCAGTAGCTCCCCAGCGCGGGTCCTTGGGGTCAAACCAGGCGTCCAGCTCCTCTGACGAGGGTGGAGTAGTTTCGGCAAATAGCCCAAGATCGACGCGTACCCAGCCATGCGGTGCAACCTGAACAGTCTGCGCGTCTAATTCGTTAGCCATCTTTGTTTCGCATCCAATCAGCTACACCGAAAAATATTTCCAGCATGCGCTCGACCAACGCATCATCATAAGATAGGTCTTTCATCGCGCGTCCCATGCATAACAGCCACTGATCACGCTCCACAATTCCAATCGAGTATGGCAGATGACGTGCACGCAGACGCGGGTGTCCGAAACGCTCTATGTAGTGCTGGGGTCCGCCAAAGTAACCACAAAGATACCAATACAACTTATCACGCGCCTGATCGAGCGATGGGCCGTGCACATCACGCAAGATTTTGAGATCTGCATCAACATCCATCACATCGTAAAAACGATCAACGAGCCGACGAATACCAAGCTCGCCACCAAGAATATCAAAAGCAGAGGGTTTCGATTCAGCCGTGTCAGTCATAATTATTGATGTCGCAATATCGTGAGCGGCGGAGTCTTCAATACGCCCTGAAGCACAAGCGCTCCGGCCAGCCAGGCTCCTAGCATGCAAACTGTGACGCCGACGAGCCAAGGCCAAAGTGAAAACTGCATGTCAAACTCAAAGACCCACGTCGACAATGCCCAGGCTGCCAGATTCGCACCAAACGAGGCCAACACCCCCGCCACCGCACCAACGGCCAGTAACTCAGTGCGCATCGCACCTGCCAACTGCCGACGCGATGCGCCAAAGGCGCGCAACAGTGCCGCCTCGCGGACACGTTCGTCGCGAGTCGCAGTGAGTGCTGCTGCCAAGACCACAGCACCCGCGAGCAGTGAAAACACAAATAAACCCTGAACCGCAACGGCGACCTTATCTAAAATGCTCTGCAACTGATTGAGAATTGCGCCAACATCAAATACCGTTATGTTGGGAAAGCGCTCTAGAAGCTCTTGTGTTGTGCGTGTTCCCCCTGGGGGTAAGTGGAAGGCCGTCATCCATGTTTGAGGCGCATCCGCAAGTGCATTCGGCGTCAAAATTGCAAAAAAGTTTGCGCGCATGGAGTCCCAATCCACCCTGCGTAAGCTCGTGACAACAACCTTGACAGACTCGCCTGCCACATCGAACTCAAGTGTGTCGCCAAGTTCCAAACGTAGAGACTTCGCGAGGCCTGTCTCAAGAGAAACTTCATTCGCCTTGGGGTTCAGGTCACGGCCCGCAACAATCTGCCCCGGTTCAGGAACCTGGCCCGCATAGGACAAATTGAACTCACGCTCCACCAAACGCTGGGCGCGGGCATCTGTGTAGTCTGCCGCACTGACAGGCGTACCATTGCGGGCGATGAGTCGACCACGAATCATCGGCGATAGTCGCACTGCATTGAGACCCACCTGTGAGAGTGTGCGCTGCACTTCATCGACCTGATCCGTCTGGACATTAATCAAAAATCGATTGGGCGCATCGCTTGGCAGTGTTCGTTGCCAGCCAGCTAGTAAATCTGTACGCACAATTGCAAGCAACAAAATCGCCATCATGCCAATCGCGAGCGCACTTGTCTGCGCAACGGTTGCGCCACGACGTCGGATCACTCCGGCCAACGCAAAACGCAGCACGGGAAAACCATCAAGCTGCCCCCGGACTTTACCGAGCAACCAAAGGCAGGCAAGACTTACCAAAGCGAAGAGAGCGGCGGCCGCTACAAACCCTGCCGCGAGCCCAGCCCCAAGCTTGATGTCTCGGGCGACCCACCACATCAGTAGAAGAAATCCACTCACACCAAGCGCATAGCCCAACCAACTTTGCAACGGGATGGGCTGAGCCTGCGTTCGCAAAATTTGTGACGGCGGAACATGGCGTAAGGCTCGCAGAGGGGGCCAAGCGAAGGCTAATAGCAACCACAAACCGGCAAAGAGGCCTTGCGCAGCGGGGGCCCAGCCCGCACCAGGCAAATCCGCACCAACCAGACCCGCCAGCATGCTGACACCAGCCATTTGTACAAACCACCCGACCACACCGCCGGCGATAGACGCAATTACGCCAACGACGACAAATTCACCGATCAAAATCGTGGAGACCTGACCCTGCGTCGCCCCCAGACAACGCATCATGGCAACGCTGTTGCGATGTCTCTGACCAAACCGACGTGCACCCAACGCGACAGCGACCGCAGCAATCAAAACCGCCAGCATCGCGACTAACGCAAGAAACTGCTGCGCCCTGTCTAGGGAGCGACGAATTTCTGGACGACCGGATTCAACAGTCAAAATCTTTTGTCCCGACTGCATGACAGAATCCAGCCAGACACGGTAGCGCTCTACCTCAGAGCCATCGCCTGCAATGAGTAATGCATACGCGATGCGGCTACCCGTGGTGATCAGGCCAGACCGCAATAAATCCTCTGCCCGCAACATGACGCGTGGCGCAAGATTGACGAACTGAGGGCCGCGGTCGGGCTCGTACGCAATGGCACGTGCAATCGTTAGCCTGAGATCTCCGACCTTAAGCGTTTGGCCAATTTTCAACCCAGTCTGCGCAAGAATTTGGGGGTCTACCCATACCTGGCCGATTTCAGGTGCAGTAGTTGTTGTGAGTTCTGGACCGCCAAGCACCGTAACGGTACGCAAGGCTCCGCGTTGGGGATATCCAGACTCAACACCTTTCAACGAGGCGAGCATTAGCCCTGTATCGCCACCCACCATTGAGGGGAACTGCCAGCTGCGCACTGTGCTTAATCCGCTGCCTTGCGCGCGTGATAACCAACTCTCTGGAATGGCGCTCGGTGACTCAACAACTAAATCGGCTCCCAGCATTTGTGCTGCATCGCGCTCAAGTGCGCGACCCACACGATCAGCTAAAAAGCCAACGCTCGTCACAGCGGCCACGGCAATCAACACAGCGAGTGCAAGCAAGCGCAAGTCACCGGCACGGGCGTCCCGCCAGCATTGCTTAAACATCAGGCGTACGTTCTTCATGCGCGTAAACGATCCAAGGCGTCCTGGAGCCTGTCGACTGCCCAGACCTCGAGACCCTCAATTGCTTGCCGAGGCGCATTGGCCTTTGGAATGATCGCGATCGAGAATCCGAGTTTGGCAGCTTCCCGTAAGCGCTCCTGCCCTCTTGGTGCCGGCCGCACCTCGCCGGCGAGGCCGACTTCACCAAACGCAAACAAGCCTTTGGGCAAAGGACGGTCCCGCAAAGACGAAATAATGGCGAGTAAGACTGCGAGGTCTGCTGCGGGTTCAGTAATGCGCACGCCCCCGACTGCGTTTACAAAAACATCCTGATCAGATGTCGATACCCCGGCATGGCGATTTAAAACTGCCAACAACATTGCAAGGCGGTTGCCCTCAAGACCGACGGACAAACGCCGAGGATTAGGCACATGGGCCGTATCCACCAAAGCCTGTATCTCAACAAGCAAGGGACGGGTACCCTCTTGAGTCGCCATCACACATGATCCAGAGACCTGCGCAGAATGTTGCGACAGGAACAGCGCCGAAG
Organism: Pseudomonadota bacterium; assembly: GCA_041175585.1. Lineage (GTDB taxonomy): Bacteria > Pseudomonadota > Gammaproteobacteria > Burkholderiales > Burkholderiaceae_B > Zwartia. Next base: position 9,117 of record JBEDEU010000062.1, read on the forward strand.
GATTTGATACGCCGCGCAAGCCGCGATCGGTCATCGCGAACACGCCTAGCTCATTGACCGCGCCAAAACGATTCTTGAATGCACGCACTAACCTAAAGGA
>JBEDEU010000063.1:0-9197 GCA_041175585.1 Pseudomonadota bacterium
GATTGCAAATCAAACTTGTCGGCGTGGTCATACGGCACTCTATGCTCGCATGACACGCCTGTTCCCGGTGTTAGCGCTAGCCTAAGTCGATGGACGCCATCCGAAGATGTTGGCGCAGTTTGCAAACGTAGACGTATTACTGCTCGATGATTGGGGTCTCGCACCGATGACGCCCGAGGCCAGGCATGATTTACTTGAGATTATTGATGATAGGCATGGTTGCAAATCAACCATCGTGACCAGTCAGCTCCCCACCGATCACTGGCATGAGGCAATTGTGACGCAACACTCGCTGACGCCATACTTGATCGGCTGGTACACAGCGCACACATATTGAAACTAAGTGGTGAATCGCAGCGCAAAAAGCGCAATAAATTGACGAGCGCTGAGGTTTCAGCGTAAAAGACTATTAACCCCGCGTCGCGTCGCTCCGAAGTGATCAGATTGCGCCGGAATAGCTGTACAGATTGCGCTGGAAAAGCTGTCCAGTTTGCCGTGGGATCGCTGATCAGTTTGCGGTGGACTGAATGTCCAGTTTGAGCGGAATACGCAAGTTTTGGCGGAGGCGCAGGGATTCGAACCCTGGATGCAAGTTTTAGCTCACATACTCCCTTAGCAGGGGAGCCCCTTCAGCCGCTCGGGCACGCCTCCAAACCAAGGCAAGATTCTAGCATGGCTAGCCCCTGCCCTGATAAACAACAGATTAGACCTTCGCCGCCGGCGCCGTCTCGAGCCCAAAGGCCTTGTGCAGCGCACGAACCGCGAGTTCCATATACTTGTCACTGATCACAACCGAGGTCTTGATTTCGCTCGTGCTGATCATGTGAATATTGATGTTTTCCTGCGCCAGTGTCTTGAACATCAAGCTTGCCACACCCGCGTGCGAACGCATACCGATGCCAACGATCGAAACTTTAGCGACCTTGTCATCCGACAAAACTTCGCGCGGTTTGACCTCGGGTGCGATCTTGTCCTTGATGACAGCCAGCGTACGTGCAAATTCGTTACGGTGAACCGTAAACGAGAAGTCGGTTGTGCCATCCACAGACTGGTTCTGCACGATCATGTCGACATCGATATTGGCATCTGCCACTTGTCCCAAGATTGCAAAGGCAACGCCTGGCTTATCGGGCACGCCAAGCAGGGTCACTTTGGCTTCATCGCGGCTAAAGGCTATGCCTGAAACAACGGCTGCTTCCATTTTTTCATCTTCCTCAAAGGTAATCAGGGTTCCGGAACGCATTTCTTCGTCCAGCGGAATATCTGGGTCGGTCAATGACGACAGCACCCGGGTCGGCACGCGATACTTACCGGCAAACTCGACAGAGCGAATCTGCAGCACTTTGGAGCCAAGCGAAGCCATCTCAAGCATTTCTTCAAAAGAAATCACGCTCAAACGTCGCGCATCAGGCTCAACGCGCGGGTCCGTTGTGTAGACACCATCAACGTCGGTGTAAATCAAACACTCATCAGCTTTTAAGGCAGCAGCTACCGCTACGGCCGATGTATCGGAGCCGCCACGACCAAGCGTAGTGATGTGCCCATCATCATCGACACCTTGAAAACCCGTCACAACAACGACACGACCGGCATCAAGATCTGCACGGATACGCGTATCGTCAATCGAGGTAATGCGCGCCTTGGTAAAAGACGAGTCAGTGCGCACAGGAACCTGCCAACCCGCGTAGCTGCGTGCTTGTAGGCCCGCCGCTTGCAAGGCAATCGCAAGAAGTCCGCTTGAAGCCTGTTCGCCGGTCGCGGCGATCATATCCAACTCGCGACCATCGGCGGTTTCAGAGAGCTCTTTGGCTAAGCCTAAGAGTCGGTTGGTCTCGCCAGACATTGCTGACGGCACGATAACGACTTGGTGGCCTGCTGCGTGCCATTTAGCGACCCGACGCGCAACGTTTTTGATGCGTTCGACCGAACCCATCGACGTGCCGCCGTACTTATGAACAATGAGTGCCATGATATTTTGAGCAAAAATGCCGTGAGGCAGGAGCAAAGTCCACTATTTTAGCCCGAAGACAAGGAAACCCGCCCCCGTAGGCACTGAACCCGATTCATGCCGTGCTGCCAGAGCAGCTCCCGATCGTGCCCTAAGGCGTGCAATTGGCGCAGTTGGCGCATTAACTCGGCTAACCGGCGCTCGCCGGGCATGGCAACACCCTGCCTGTTGAGCCAGTACCGCAAGACTAATGCCTGACGAGGTTCGCTCAGACCACGCCAACGCTGCAAGCTAAAACTCGAGCCCTCACGATCGGGCTCAAGACCTTGCCAATCCGTGGCAGCCACCTCATCCAAGATTTCTGAAGTCTCTTGCGCTTGCTTTGCGTGTCTGGTCAAGGTTTGGCGCCAAGCAGGCCAACGAACATCCAGCACCGGAATAAGCTCTGCGCGCAAGGCCCCACGGGCAAATTGCGCATCTAGATTACTGGGGTCTGTAATGGGCTCCCATCCCGATCTCTCTGTGTATGCACGCGTCTGAGCCACAAGGGCATCCCGATCAATATCGAGCCAGGGTCGCACGAGCCGCAAACCACCCCGCAACACATCTGCGTGCATGGCCCCTAACCCCAACACACCCGCTCCCCGCAGTAACCGTAGCAATACCGTCTCAGCCTGATCCTGTCGATGATGCGCGAGCAGAATCGTCTTTACCTCCTGGACAGTCGCAAGGTCAGCAAGCGCCAGGTACCGCGCGCTTCTTGCTGCAGCTTCAATGCCCAAACCAGAATATTGCTCTACCGCCACGCGGCGCAAGGACAAAGGAACACCTAAGTCATCTGCAAAGACTTGTACGTGCGCAGCCCACGCGTCGGCTTGCGCGTATAACCCGTGATGAATATGAAAAAAATGTAAAGGGCGCTGTGTCTCGTCGCAGACTTGTTTGGCTACAAGCGCTAGCGCAACTGAGTCGATACCACCGCTTAAGGCAATCGCAACAGGCGCACGAGGTGGCAGCGCTGCGAGTGATCTAACCAACGCTGTGTAAAGCGCATGGCCTTGCTCAAGGCTGGCGTCAGGCGTTACTGACAACCAAGCCTCTACGCACGAAGCTCTTGAAAGCGACCATAAGAAAGCAGTCGTTCAAGACGATGTTCAATCAGTTGCTCGGGAGTCATGCCCGAGAGTTGACGTAGCGCATCTGCAAGTGAGCGACGCAATAAGCGGGCCATCACACGTGGATCTCGATGCGCGCCCCCAACAGGCTCATTCACAATACGATCGATCAGCCCAAACTCTTTCAACCGATCTGCCGTGATAGCCAACGCGGCTGCAGCCTCTGACGCTTTGTCAGCGCTGCGCCAGAGAATCGACGCACAACCTTCCGGTGAAATAACGGAGTACGTGGAGTACTGCAACATCATCACCACGTTACCGACGGCGATCGCCAACGCGCCACCCGAACCACCCTCTCCAATAATCGTCGAGATAATGGGCACACGCAGTTCTGCCATGGCATACAAGTTATGACCGATCGCTTCTGATTGCCCACGCTCTTCCGCACCAATGCCGGGATACGCGCCAGGTGTATCCACAAACGTAAACACAGGCAAATTGAATTTCTCGGCGAGTCGCATCAAGCGCATTGCTTTGCGATAGCCCTCGGGGCGCGGCATACCGAAGTTGCGCGCTGCACGTTCTTTCGTATCACGACCCTTTTGATGACCAATAACCATGCAGGGGGCACCGTTGAAACGCGCCATGCCGCCGACGATTGACAGGTCATCCGCATACATACGATCGCCATGCAATTCGTGAAAATCAGTAAAGATCTCACGCACGTAATCCAACGTGTACGGGCGCTGCGGATGACGCGCGACCATCGACGTCTGCCAGGGCGTGAGCTTGGCATAGATCTCTTTGGCCAAGGTCTGGCTTTTTTGTTGCAAGCGATTGATCTCATCCGAGATATCAACGGCCGAGTCCGCTTGCACATAGCGCAACTGCTCGATCTTGCCTTCCAATTCACCGATCGGCTGTTCGAACTCTAAAAAAGTATTACGCATATTTCTTCGACTCTTTGAGCAATGACGCTAAATCAATATTCCACGGGGACGGGGTCTAGACTACGCCACAAATACCACGTTGCTACGGTAGACCAAGGCTGCCATCCCTGCGCAACCTCTCTGGCCTCAAACCGAGACACTGGCTCGCCACTGAAGTAGTGTAACGAGATTGCTTTGAGCAAACCCGCATCGTCGAGCGGTAAAACGTCTGGCCGTTGCAAATTAAAAATCAAAAACATCTCAGCCGTCCATCGGCCGATACCGCGAATCGCTGTCAATTCGGCAATGACTGACTCATCATCCATCGCGGCCCATTTTTTGGGGTGCACCAACTGTTCAGAAAAGTGCGTGGACAAGTCCAGAATGTACTCGGCCTTGCGACCGGATAAGCCTGCTGCCCGCAATCTCTCGACGCCGGCGTTTTGAACCGACGCAGGCGTCGGACGCTTCCCGCATTCGAGCAATAGACGCTGCCAAACGGACTCCGCCGCTTTGACCGAAATCTGTTGGCCCACAATCGAGCGGGCCAAGGTCATGAAAGGATTGCCGCGCGAGACTAAGCTTATATTTGGAAACTTCGGAATCAGCTTTTTCATGATCCGATCACGCCGCATCAGATGCGCAACAGCTGCATCCCAATAGTCTGGCTTAATCGTTGCTGCGACGGTGTGAGGCATATCAAAAACCTTAGGCGCGACGCCACTGTGTCAAACCACCGGGCTTGTCATCAAGCTCGACCCCTGCAGCTTTCAGTGTTGCACGAATTTGGTCTGCACCAGCAAAGTTTTTAGCCTTTTTTGCCTCTGCACGGGCGGCGATCAATGTCTCAATCTCCGATTCCGGCATCAAGGCACCCCCCACCGCACCTTGCCCTGCGGAAGCCTCCTCAATAGCGCGACGCGTGTAACGGGTCGCACTTTGAAAATAAACTGCTGGATCCTGTTGCAAGAGACCCAGCACACCTGCGAGTGCCTTTAACTGCGCGCAAAGCGTAGTGTCTTGCGTGCGATTGACCTGGCTCGCTAAATCAAACAAAGCGGCGACTGCGCCAGCCGTATTGAAATCATCGTCCATCGCTTCACGAAACGCGATCGCCTGAGGAGTGGCCCAATCAACCTGCGCAGCGGGACCAGACGGCGTGTTTTGCACCGTTTGATACAGACGGTCCAGCGAGAGCTGCGCGTCGATCAAATTGTCCGGTGCGTAGTTTTGTGCGCTACGGTAATGATTACGCACAATAAAAAAGCGCAGCATCTCGGCTTCGCGCGGATTCACGTCGTAGTCCGACGACTCACCAACTCCCTCTGAAGCGCTGTCCTTACCGATCGTTTGACGGATTGTTTTGAAGTTACCCAAGGACTTGGACATTTTGTCCGAATCAACCATCAGCGGACCGCAGTGCATCCATGTGTTGGCGAGTGTGCCCCCAAAAGCGCCTTCGGTCTGGGCAATCTCGTTTTCATGATGCGGAAACTTAAGATCAGGACCCCCGCCGTGAATATCCAAAGGCACGCCTAAGAGTGCCTTACTCATTGCAGAACACTCGATATGCCAGCCGGGACGGCCCCAGCCATAAGGCGACTCCCAACGGGTATCGGCTGGCTCATGCTCTTTGGCGGATTTCCACAGCACAAAATCCAACGGGTCGCGCTTTGAAGAAACCACAGCGACCCGCTCACCGGCACGCAGATCATCAAGCGACTTGCCGGACAATTTACCGTAATCCGGAAAGCCACGGACCGCAAAGTTTACGTCGCCGTCCTCAGCCTGATAGGCCAAACCGTTCTGTTCCAGCTGCTTAATAATGCCGAGCATGTCACCGACGTACTCGGTGGCACATGGCTGATGGTCGGGGGCCTGCACGCCGAGCGCCCGCTCGTCCGCGTGCATCGCCTCAATAAAAAACTCGGTGACCTCAGCGATACGACGATTGCTCTGAACGGCGCGTTTGATGATTTTGTCATCAATATCGGTGATGTTGCGCACGTAGGTGACCGTCAAGCCGGAGGCTCTCAACCAGCGCTGCACTACATCAAAGCTCACCAACATCCTTGCGTGCCCCAAATGACAGTAGTCATAAACCGTCATTCCACACACATACAGCCCAGCCTGACCAGCCTTGAGCGGGACAAAGGGTCTTTTGGTTCTGGAGAGCGAGTCGTAGATCTGGAGCATGCGGTAGGGATAAAAAGGAGCTTTCGGGCCAATACAGGCAAAATACAACGTCTTGCGTTTGGCAACCTAAAAGCAGAGCTAAAATGCGGATCGTCAAGTATAGCAATTGAGGATTGTCCACCTTGAACCTGCCCAAAAGCATTGCGTCCGTTTTAGCCGCTACCTGCCTGGCGGCGGCATGGCCCATGCACGCGCAGGCTCAGGCAAACTATCCAGGAAACCCGGCGCGTACCATCAATCCGCTCGCCAACGATCCAGTAGAAGCCAATACTCGCCAAACACCCCGCCAACAGCTGCCCTCCGCAGTGCCGGGCTCGGGACCCGAGTTAATTATTGGCGACAAGCCGCCCGAAGGTGGCTGGGACGGTCTTGCCAAGTTACTCGATGCAATTGCTCCCGGCATTGACACGAGAATCCCCTTGAGCCCGGCCGAGATCAGCCAGCGTATTGAGGGTTTGATTCGTACGGGTCGACTCAAAGAGGCTTTGGCTGCTGTCGAAAAACGCCAAGCAGTAGAAGCAAATCGCCACACGCCCGGCACAGATGTCCAACTAATGTTCTTACATGCTCGCCTACTGACCGAGCTAGGCCGACTCCCGGAAGCTGAGGCGATCTATCAACGCATGACCATGCGCTTCCCTGAGCTACCCGAGCCTTGGAATAATCTGGCAGATCTATATGTCAAACGTGATGAGCTCGAACAGGCTCGACGCGCATTAGAAATGTCGATCATGATTAATCCCAACTCCTCAATGACACAAGCCAATCTGGGCGATGTACAACTCATTCTTGCTCTCCGAGCCTACGAACGTGCGGTGAAGGCCGGCGCAACCGACTTACGACCACGCATCCGGTCAGTCACAGACATTATTGAGTCAACAAAAAAATGATCACCTCATCTAATTTGCGGCACGCACTACGTACCCTGGCATTCGCAGGACTCCTTCCCTTCTTATTTTTGACCGCCCAAGCGGCACCTCCCTCAACCACGAACCAAAAACAAGGCGTAACCATGAGCACCAACCCACGCGTCAAAATGACCACAAACCACGGCGACATCATCATCTCTTTAGATGTAGCCAAAGCACCAAAAACCGTTGCCAACTTTCTGGCCTACGTTAATGATGGTTTTTTTGATGGCACAATTTTTCATCGCGTGATTGATGGCTTCATGATTCAAGGCGGCGGCTTCGAGCCAGGTCTGAAGCAAAAGCCAACCAAAGCACCTGTTGAAAACGAAGCCAACAATGGCCTCAAAAACAACAAGTACACCTTGGCAATGGCGCGCACCCAAGATCCGCACTCCGCGACTGCTCAATTCTTTATCAACGTCGCCAATAACGACTTCCTGAACCACACCGCCCCCACAGCGCAAGGCTGGGGCTACGCTGTCTTCGGTGAAGTGGTCGAAGGCAAGGATGTTGTGGACAAAATGAAAGGTGTCGCGACTGGTAACAGCGGCTTTCACCAGAACGTTCCAACGACAGACGTGATCATTACCAAGGCAGCCGTCATTGAATAAGATTGCATTAAACGGGCCTGTATGGCTCGCCTCCGATGTCCACCTTGGTCAACATACCATCGGGACATCCGAAGCATTTCGTGATTTTTTAAAACTCGCGTCCAAAGAGGCATCGGCGCTTTTATTGCCCGGCGACATCTTTGATGCGTGGATTGGCGATGACGTTGCTGTCGTGGCACCGCCGTGGTTAGCCCTCGACCTGATGGCAATCAAAGCCTGCGCAGCGAAAATCCCGGTCTGGCTTGGTCGGGGTAACCGCGACTTCCTGATGGGCGAGGCCCTTACAGCTGGGCTCGGTGCGAATCTGCTTCCAGAACAAGTCTTGGTCACGATTGCAGGCCGCACGATGCTCTTGAGTCACGGCGATGAATACTGCACGGACGATGTCGCCTACCAGCAGTTTCGTTCGATGGTGCGCAACCCAGCCTGGCAAAGCGGCTTTTTAGCGAAAAGTATTCCTGAACGCCTAACTTTGGCAGCACAAGCGCGCGGAGAAAGTATGGTCGCCAATCAAACCAAATCAAGCGAAATCATGGACGTCAACGCAGACGCCGTAGCCGCTGCGATTCGAACTCACAACGTGTCACTGATTGTGCATGGTCACACACACCGTCCAGGCCGTAACGTCCTGACCGTTGATGGCAATCGCTGTGAACGTTGGGTGCTGCCTGACTGGGATTGCGATATTTCGGAAGAAAACCGTAAGCCGCGTGGCGGCTGGATGGTAATCGATGAGGATGGCCTGACTCTGTTTGACCTGACCCCACGTTAGTCAGTTGAACCTTCCGACGAGGGGTTAAGTTTTGTAATACGCACCTGGGCGATACGTCGCCCTTCTATGCGTAAGACTTCAAACTTAAAGCGCGCATGTGCCGCCTCAAACTCACACTGGTCGCCACGTGACGGGAGCTGACCGAAACGCGACAACAAATAACCTGCCAGCGTCGTGAAATCCTCGTCCTCGTCGACGAGCCCTTCTGTATCAAGCACTTGCTCTAATTGGTGCAAGTCGGCAGCACCATCAACTTCCCATTCATTCTCGCCCGTTGCAACGATGTCGGGGGTTTCGTCCTCGTCAGGGAACTCTCCTGCGATCGCTTCAAAGACATCGATCGGCGTAACTAACCCCTGTATCGTCCCGAACTCATCAGCCACCAGCACGAGCTGCCCACGCGACCGCTTAAGAGTGTCCATCAATCGAATAATGCTGATGGTGTCATGCACGATGATTGGCTCGCGCAGGCTAGCGCGACGCACGTTGCCATGTGTCAAAAGATCCGCAATCATTTCTTTCGCACGGCCTATTCCCAACACATCGTCGACCGAGCCACGGCAAACAGGGAAGAAACTATGTGGAACCTCTGCGATTTGTTTTTGAATCAACTGAGGGTCATCGTCAAGATTAATCCAGGAAATCTCGGTGCGAGGCGTCATCACGGAGTGAATAGTGCGCTCTGCTAGCGTCAACACGCCGCTCACCATGTTGC
>JBEDEU010000064.1:0-9060 GCA_041175585.1 Pseudomonadota bacterium
CCTGGACCAATTGCGACAGGGATGACAGAAACTGGCGGCTATGAGCCGAATATCTATCCGATGAAACGTCTTGGCGAACCGGAAGAAATCGCAGGTATGCTGACATACCTTTGTTCGCCCGCAGCGAGCTTTGTATCGGGTGCCATCATGGACGTCAATGGCGGCACCCTGATGCGCTAGCTCAGGACTTACGCGGTCTCACCAAAACCGCGCGCAACAATCACTTCGACCAAGTTCGGTCCGCCACTTGCCAAGGCTTCCTTCAGCACGGTCGCAATCTGACTTGGATCTGTCACTAACCGGGATGGCATGCCCATACTCTTGGCGACACCGGCGAAATCAATCGCAGGGTTATCCATATCCATCGCAACAAACTGATCCGTGCCACGCATCGCGAGCAAGCGCTCTTTGATGATGCGATAGCTACGGTTGTTGATAATCACGTAGGTGATTGGCAACTTTAAATGTGCGGCTGTCCACAACGACTGGATGCTGTACATGGCGCTACCATCACCAATGGTCGCGACCACTTGTCGCTTTGGATGCGCCAAGCTTACGCCCACGGCGCCAGCCATACCGAAACCTAAGCCACCACTTGCCAAGCCGTAGTATGCGTGTGGATCATCCATCGGCAGCATCGCAGAAATCGCCGGTGCAGCCGTGAGTGTTTCATCCACGACGATGACGTCTTTAGGCAAAACATCCACTAACTGGCTGACGAGGTAGCGTTGATCGATTGGCTTGGCATTCGCACTCGCTGCAACATCTTGACGCGTCTTTGCGCGTGCCGCAGACCAGTTGCGCGTTGCCAAATCCTTTAAGCGCGCCTGTGCTTGTTGCGCCTGTTCTGCCGTACGCGCAGCGCGCAAAAGAGGCAGCAAGGCTAACAATGTCTCTTTAACATCTGCGCGAACAGCGGTCGCTGTCGAATAGTTCTTGCCAAGCTCCCAATCACGTTCGGTGATGTGAGTGACCGGCAGCTCTGGTGGCAAAGGCTCGACAGTACTCATCGGCGACATACGCAGCAGATCCGCACCGAGGCACAAAAGATGATCGTATTGCTCGAGCGTCTGGCGCACTTTCTTTTGATTGCGTGTCAGGTCACCCATACAAGTTGGGTGCGATGAGGGGTAGCGAGAGTTGTAGGGTACGGACTCTTGATAGACCGCAGCGCCCAACAGCTCGGCAAGCTCACAAGCCTGTGCAAATACATCGGCGTTTGCGATTTCTCGTCCAGCCACAATCACAGGCTTTTTAGCGGCCAACAATGTTTGTGCAATCTGATTCAACGCAGCATCGCTCGGGCGCACAGCCGCATCCACGACGGTAGGGAAACCAAACTCAATCTCAGCTTCCTCGTCGAGCACAGAACCCGGCAAACTAATAAACACTGGGCCCATGGGTGGGGTTCGTGCAATTTTTGCAGCACGACGAATAATGCGTGGCAGGTCTTCTAAACGGGTGACCTCAAACGCCCACTTCACAAGCGGTGCTGCCATCGGCACCAAGGGCTCATACAACAGTGGCTCTTGCAGGCCATAGCCCACCTCGTACTGGCCTGCGGTAATCAACAATGGCGAGCCAGAAAACTTGGCGCTGTAAATAGCACCCATTGCGTGCCCGAGCCCTGGAGCACAGTGCAAATTACAAGCGACCAGTTTGTTGGTTGCGCGGGCGAAACCGTCAGCCATGCCAACAACGATCGACTCTTGTAAGCCCAGCACATAGGTCAGCTCAGGGAACTGAGGCACCGCTTCCATAATCGCCAGCTCAGTAGTGCCAGGATTACCAAACATGTGCGTGACGCCCTCATCAAGCAGCAGCTTGATAAAAGCCTGACGCCCTGTCATTTTTTGAACAGCCATTTTTGTCTCCCTAGATTTCTTTTATTAGTTTCTACTTGTCGATCTTACAGACCAGCAAGCTGTTGCATTTGTACAGGATCGAGTCCCAGTTTCTTTGCTGCATCTAGCATGTCGGTCCATGTTGTCTGATCAACAGGTATACCGTGCGCGGTGCGCTTTGCACGCGACTCGCGCTCAGGCTCACCTGCAACGCGTACGCCCTCGCCTCCTGGGAGCGGCGGGGAAGCCTTCACCCACTCGATAAATGCCTTCATCTCGTGTTCAAACACGGAGCCGTCTGCAAGCTTGGCGGGATCAAAGACGATAGACAGCATGCCATTGACAACACGACGCTTACCGTCAGCCGGAGCATGTGTCGTCATGCCACCTGCCAATGCACCACCGAGCAATTCGCAAATCAACGCCAAGCCGAATCCTTTGTGGTCACCAAAGGTACACAGCGCCCCAAGCGGTGGCTTCACGGCATAAACTGGATCCGTCGTAGGCTTGCCTTCACTATCGATCAGATAACCCTCGGGTAGTTGCTCACCTTTGTTAAAGGCCACACGCGCTTTGCCCTGTGCGATGATGCTCGTGGCAAAGTCGAGCAAGATTGGGTCTTGCCCAGGGACAGGAATGCCGACGGTAAAAGGGTTTGTGCCAAAGCGCGCATCGCCACCACCAAACGGGGCAACGATGGGTCTGGAAATCACGTTAACGAAATGAATCGAGATCAGTCCTTGCGCAACGGTCATTTCAGCCCAGGCGCCAATCCGGCAGAGGTGATGAGAATTACCCAGCGCAACGATGCAGCTGCCATGCTCTTTTGCACGTGCGATCGCTAACTCCATCGCTTGGTGTCCGATCGCCTGGCCAAAACCACACTCGCCATCCAGACCGATCATCGTGCCGCTATCCATTCGCGTTTGAATTTTGGCGTTTGGCTTTAAGCTGCCTTCAAGATAGGCTTCGGTGTAGCGCGGCAACATGCCAACGCCATGCGAGTCATGCCCGGTTAGATTCGCTTGAATCAAATTTTCGGTAACGAGGTCGATTTCGCGTGCATCGCTACCAAAGCCAGAAACGAGATAGCGCACTGCGGAACGCAATCGCTCAATCGGAATGATGTGCATGTCAGCCATGACAAGCGCCCTTTTTACACGTTAAACAAGAAGTTCATAACATCGCCATCCTGCACGATGTATTCCTTGCCCTCAGCACGCATCTTGCCTGCTTCTTTGGCACCTTGCTCACCTTTGAAGGTAATGAAGTCCTCATAGGCAATTGTTTGTGCTCGAATAAACCCGCGCTCAAAGTCTGTATGAATGACACCTGCGGCCTGCGGTCCGGTCGCACCGATCGGCACTGTCCACGCACGTACTTCTTTGACACCGGCCGTGAAATACGTTTGTAGACCAAGTAATTTAAAAGCACCACGAATCAAACGATTCAAACCAGGCTCTTCCATGCCCATATCCGCCAGGAACACTGACTTATCTTCGTCAGACAGCTCTGCAATCTCTGACTCGACTGAAGCACAAATCGCGACTACTGGCGCTTTGCGTGCAGTCGCATACTCTGTCAGACGATCGAGCATCGGGTTGTCTTTAAAGCCGTGATCACTTACGTTGCCTACGTACATGGCGGGCTTGGCAGTGATAAAGCATAGCGGTGCAATCAAGGCCATGTCTTCGTCTGATAAACCGAGCGCACGAATCGGCTGCGCATCGTTTAACTGTTTGATGACCACTTCGAGGATCGCAACAACTTTTTGTGCGTCTTTATCGCCCGAGCGTGCAGTTTTTTGATAGCGATGCAAGGCTTTTTCAGCGGTTTGCATATCGGCCAAGGCAAGCTCAGTTTCAATCACTTGAATGTCAGAAATCGGATCAACACGGCCAGCAACGTGAATAACGTTATCGTCCTCAAAACAACGCACCACGTTGATGATGGCGTTGGTTTCACGGATGTGTGACAAGAACTGGTTACCCAAGCCTTCGCCTTGACTGGCGCCAGCCACCAAGCCTGCGATATCCACAAACTCAACAGTGGCATGCAAGATGCGCTCGGGGTTGACGATTTCGGCGAGCTTGCCTAAGCGGGCATCAGGGACCTCGACCACACCGACGTTTGGCTCGATCGTACAAAAAGGATAGTTTTCGGCGGCAATACCCGCCTTCGTTAGGGCATTAAAAAGGGTTGATTTACCGACGTTGGGCAAACCAACGATGCCACATTGCAGAGCCATGAGAATCCTGAATTTCTGAAGGGTGGAACAGCTGTATAGAATATAAGGATTGAGTTTAACGCTTTGAGTCCCGCTATGTATCTCGACGAACACCTTGCTCGCCCATTTGGGTCTATCCCCGCGCTGATTCATGTCACGGCCTCAGAGCGACCGACTCAACCAGCCTTAATACTGGATGGACACACCCTCACCTATGTCGAACTTGACAGGTTAATTGGGCGAGCCGCCAGCAGCCTGCAGCGGGACGGCCTGACCCCAGGGCAAGTTATTGCTGCCTGCGCCAGCACATCCTTTGAATACGTTGCACTATTTTTAGCTGTTCTGCGGGCTGGCGGGCTCATGACCCCGCTTCCCCCTTCTGCCACACCGCAAAATCTTTCTGCCATGCTCGCCAACTCGGGCGCAACGACTTTGTTTCTAGACCAAGCGTGTGCACGCCACTGGTCAACTGACAGCCAAGCCGCACAGGGTCTCCATAGAATCTGGCTAGACAACGCGTCTAACGGCCCCAATGACTGGTCAACCTGGCTCGCGCCGCAATCCAATCCTCGCCCGGTCAATCCAGAGCCACACTGGCCCTTTAATTTAATTTATTCATCAGGCACCACCGGCACGCCCAAGGGGATCGTGCAACCATGCTCCATGCGCTGGGCACATGTGCAGCGCGCTGCCACGAATGGCTACGGCCCTGATACCGTCATGCTGGCATCTACACCTCTGTACTCCAACACAACGCTGGTGGCGCTGCTGCCAACACTCGCTCTGGGTGGAACCGTCGTGCTGATGTCTAAGTTCGACACACGTCGCTATTTGGAGCTTGCCCAGCAGTATCGCGTCACCCACACGATGCTGGTACCGGTACAGTATCAGCGGCTAATGGATGACCCGCATTTTGATGAGTTTGACCTGTCGTCTTTTCAGGCAAAGTTTTCAACCAGTGCACCTTTTAGTGCTGCGCTGAAGACCGATGTTTTACGGCGTTGGCCAGGGCGTTTAACTGAAATTTACGGTATGACCGAGGGTGGCGGACGTTGTGAGCTTGAAGCACACAACTATCCGCACAAGCTGCACACCATTGGTAAGCCAGCCAGCGGGCACGACATTCGCCTTATTAACGAACAGGGCCAGGAAGTTGCGCCAGGCGAAACCGGAGAAATTGTGGGTAGCTCTGCTGCCATGATGGAAGGCTACTTCGGCATGCCTGAAAAAACGCGCGAGGTGGAATGGTTTGACGCGAAAGGCAAGCGCTTTATTCGCACCGGCGATATCGGCCGCTATGACGAGGATGGCTTTCTGATCTTGTCAGATCGCAAAAAGGATATGGTGATCTCGGGCGGCTTCAATATTTACCCCAGCGACCTCGAGGCCGAACTCAGCCAGCATCCAGCGGTGCGCGAGTCAGCTGTGATTGGCGTGCCCTCCAGGCAATGGGGCGAAACGCCCGTCGCTTACGTCGTGCTACGAGCTGCGCCCGACGTCAGCGCCGAGAGCTTGCTAAATTGGCTCAATGCCCGCGTCGGCAAAACCCAACGCTTAGCTGATTTGGTGGTGATTGACAGCTTGCCTCGCAGCGAAATTGGCAAGGTATTAAAACGTCAGTTGCGAGAAGAATACGCAGCCAAAAGTTAGCTTGCGGTATTTGCAAACTGAAGCGCTATCAAGGCAACGGCAAGCGGCCCTGCATTAAACAATGCGTGTAATAACATCGCCGCACCGATGCCGCGCTCAACGCGCATCCAAGCCAACACCTGGCCTGTCACCCACTGAGGAAGCACCAAAACCGCCATCATCCACCACGCCATTTGTTCAAATTTAAAGTTATGCAAATGTAATGCGGCGAATGCAATAACAGAGGCGTGCATGACCCAAGGAAAGAACTGGCAATAAGCTCTTAGCCAAGGCCACGTCCATCCGCGCGGCATCACATTCCATCGCGCAGACCACCATAACGCTAATACGCTCAGACCGAGCAGACTGCCAGCCCACCACTGCAATCCATTCAAAAAGACAACAATCATCGCTGGCACGAGAAACAGCGCATGAACAGGGCGTCGTAGCCCAAAACGAAAAAGTAGCTCTTCGACTACGGGTGCCCAAAATAGCGCCTGAAACCAAGGCAAATTATGAATGTCGATCCGATGGCTCGCACCGCTCAGCTCGTACACAGTCAAAACGATCGGACCTAGTAAGACGATATTGACGAACCAAAGCATTGCCGCCCACGCTAATAAGCGTTTGAAGGGAATGCCCGGCCACCAGTCGGCGTGCCATGCCCCGAGTCCCCGCGCGGCGCACGAGCGATTTGCAAAAGCTCTCTTTAGACTTGGGTGTTTAATAAAGCGCAGGCAGTGCGCTAACTCTTCGCGAAACGACAATGCACCTGTCACACGAGACTTCTGACTCATGCGGGATTGTCGCGGTGCAACTGGGCCGTCGCACGTGCAAAGTCGCCGGCAAAGAAAAGAGGCATAACGGCGCGACAGCGTGTCAGACAGCCATCAATCGCCGCTTGATCTTCCCGCCGCGGCTGATGCAAGACAAAATCGGCTACTTCTTGAGCTAAGTTGAGAGTCCTTGGATGACCGATACCCAAGCGCAGACGCCAAAAGTCTGCGCTCCCAAGGGCGGACTGAATATCCCGCAATCCATTATGTCCTGCGTGACCGCCCCCTTGCTTGACCTTCACCTGCCCCGGAAACAAATCCAGCTCATCATGCAGCACTAATATTTCTTCCGCTTCCAATTTATAAAAGCGCGCTAAGGCACCCACGCACTGACCTGAACGATTCATGTAGGTCTGGGGCTTAGCAAGAAAAACCTGCTCACCCTGCACGCGCGCCTTCGCAATCAGCCCGGCAAAAGACTTTTCATTCGCGAAAGTTGTACGCAAGTCATCGGCAATCGCGTCGACCAACCAGAACCCCGCGTTATGGCGCGTACGCTCATAATCTACCCCAGGATTGCCGAGGCCTACGATTAATTTGATTGACTTAGTCATGCATGCATTAGAAAGCAAAAGCCCCGCTTGCGCAAAACGCTAGCGGGGCAATCAGATCGTATTGTGACTCAACCCCGAAGGGTTCAGAACGATTCGAGCCTTAAGCGGCTGGTGCAGCAGGAGCTGCGCCGTCTGCTTTGGCATCAGCATCATCGCTTGCGCCACCTTTCACAACAGCGGTCACCAACACAGGGTTCGTATCGCCACGATGTGGAACGTGGGTTACGCCCTTGGGCAACGTGATATCCGCTAGGTGAATGGAACCGCCACCAACCAACTTACTCAGATCCACTTCGATGAATTCTGGCAGGTTTGCTGGCAAGCAAGAGATGTCGAGGTCAGTCAACACGTGCGAGATGATCGCTGCGCTGAGTTTGACAGCAGGCGAAATCTCAGCGTTCACGAAGTGCAGTGGTACCTTGGTGTGCAAGGCCTGATCTGCAGACACGCGCTGAAAGTCAACGTGCATGACGATCTGTTTGAAGGGGTGCCACTGAACCGAACGCAACAGAACTTGATGGCTTTTGCCTTCGAGTTGCATGTCGAGAATGGATGCGTGAAATTTCTCTTTACGCAGCGCGTGAAAAATTTCATTGTGATCGAGTTCGATATTGATGGGCTGCTCTTTGCCACCGTAAACAATGGCTGGAACGCGGCTTTCACGGCGTAGGCGGCGGCTCGCACTCGTTCCCTGTACGCTACGTGGGGTTGCATTAAATTGCATGAAAAACTCCAAAATAAGTGGATACCACTCGGTTAAAACACTGATTGAAGATCAATCAGCGCGTTTGCCAACCACCGCGACCAGTGGCCGACAAATTTTTTACACACTAGTCAACGAACAAGGAGCTCACTGACTCTGCGTTTGAAATCCGTAAGATCGTCTCGCCCAACAAGGCTGCACAAGACAACTGTCTAATCTTCCCGCACGCGCGACCTTCCTCGGACAGAGGAATCGTGTCGGTAACAACCAATTCGTTGAGCTCAGAATTATTAATACGCTCAATCGCACCGCCAGACAGAACGGCATGGGTACAGTAAGCATACACAGCACCAGCACCGCGCTCTTTCAACGCTTGTGCTGCCTTACAAAGCGTGCCAGCGGTATCAACCATGTCATCCATGATCAAACAGGTGCGGCCATCGACTTCGCCAATAATATTCATCACTTCTGAAACGTTGGCACGCGGGCGCCGCTTGTCGATAATCGCCAAGTCTGCCTCAAGCTGCTTAGCCAAGGCGCGGGCACGTACGACACCACCAATATCAGGCGACACCACAACCAGATTACTCAAATTACGACGCCAGATATCGCCTAGCAAAATCGGCCCCGCGTAAATATTGTCTACGGGAATATCAAAGAAGCCCTGGATCTGATCTGCATGCAAATCCATTGTCAGCACGCGATCAATGCCAGCCACCTGCAACATGTTCGCCACAACCTTGGCGGTAATCGCAACTCGGGCAGACCGTGGACGACGATCTTGGCGAGCGTACCCAAAGTAAGGGATCGCAGCGGTGATGCGACCTGCCGATGCACGACGCAGCGCATCAACCATCACCATCACTTCCATGAGGTTGTCATTGGTGGGGGCACAAGTCGGCTGCAACACAAAAACGTCTTTGCCGCGGACGTTTTCGTTAATTTCAACCATGACTTCCCCGTCCGAGAAACGGCCTACGGTCATCCGACCTAAGGACATGTCTAGGTGGTTCACCACATCAACGGCCAGCCGTGTATTGGCTGTACCGGTAAAAATCATAAAACTATCGTTGGCCATGGTCGAGGCAGTCACAGACAGTAAGAATTTAGATGCGGAACAAAAAAGCTGCTGAACAAATGCCCTTACACACGTTGGCTAGTTCAACAGCTCTGCAATGGGGCTGGGGAGGAAGGATTCGAACCTTCGCATGCCGGAATCAAAATCCGGTGCCTTAACCAGCTTGGCGACTCCCCAACTAACTATCAA
>JBEDEU010000065.1:0-8959 GCA_041175585.1 Pseudomonadota bacterium
CTAGACTTTTACTCAAAGGGGTGGAGACCGTCACCATGCCACGTCCAAAGACGATTGAGATAACGTTCTGTACCACAATTGCTGCACCAAAGGACGCAACAAACACTGTGAAAAATGAGCCTTCGTGGCGTTGAATGATCGCGTATACATAGCGATCAAGCAGCACACCAAAGAGGCTAGCAGCGACCGCAGACGCAATTGCCGCGAGCGGCCAATACCAATGCAGTACTGAGTAGCACTCATAAAAAATAAAACCAGCGATCGTAAAGGTTGCCCCATGTGCCGCGTGAAAAATCCGGGTCATGCCAAAGATCAGCGAGAACCCGGCAGCAATCAGCGCATAGAGTGCGCCGGTCTGCAAGCCATTGGCTAAAAGTTGTGCAAACAACATGGGGCGTCTTCCTATTATTTTCCGGCAACTACGACTTTGCTTGTGCCGTCACCAACGACTTCGTTAATTTGGATAGGTGACTTCACAGTGCCGTCATCCGCAAAGGACACTTTCGCTCCAACGAACTGGAAGGACTTTGTCGCCTTGCGCTGAGCCAACAGGTTTTCACCTGTGACAGGCTTGCCAGCTTTCTCAAGCGCCGCAGCTAAATCGGCAAATGTCAGAACAGCGTTGTAATAGTTCAAGACATACATATTTGGCTCTTTGCCATATTTCTTTTTGTAGTCTTCTTCAACGCGTTTTGTGAGAGGGTCGTTTTTGTCGGCGGTGACTTGCTGACTGGTGTAATACATGCCCTTCGCTTCAGGCAACGTCAACACCGAAGGCAGGGACATTGCAGAGTAGCTAGCCAGTGGCTGGCTGATGCCGTTGTCACGCAATTGCTTGACGAGCTGTACCTGCTGGTTGCCGTAAGTCGCAATGTAAACAGCGTCTGGCTTGGTGTCACGCACGCGTGCAGCCACTCCGGAGAACTGTTGCGCAGTCGTTGGAATCGAGAAGGAGCCAACCAGCGTTCCGCCCGCAGCTTTCACCTCTTTGCCCAAGTCCGTCAAGATCGCTTGTCCAAGAGGATCATCCACGTAAATCAGTGCAATACGCTTATAGCCTTTTTCTTTCACCAGGAAGGGGGCCATGGTGATGACTTCGAAGTTGGCTAGTGGAATCGTGTTCCAGAAATACTCGCCGAGTGTGGCCAGATCAGGACCGACGCCACCGCCGTTTACCATTACTGTCTTGGTGCGCGCGCCAATCGGTGCAATTGCCTTTGATACTCCAGTGAAGGCTGAGAGTACAAAAGGAACTTTGCTGACGTTAACTAGTTTGTTGGCAGCGATCACGCCTTGTGCAGGAAGGGCTTGGCTGTCTTCGTAGATGATCGACAGTTTGCCAGACAGCTTCTTGTCGGCGTTGATGTGCTCAACGGCCAAATTGGCAGCCGAGCTAAACACTTGACCGTATTCAGCATTCGCACCGCTCATGGGGAATGCTGCGCCGATTGTGTAGTCCTTGGCGAGCGCTGGGCCAGCGAGAGCCGTTTGCAGCAAGGCCAGACCTACAAGTAGTTTTTTCATGATGCTGTGTCTCCTAGTTATAAAAAATGACTGCGGTGTCGTGCGTAATTATTTTTTGCCGAGAATCTCTCTTAGAATCTCGTCTGTGTGTTCGCCGAGCATGGGTGCCGAGCGCTTGTACTGAATCGGCGTTGCAGAAAAATGCATTGGGCTTGCGGTGGTGGGTGCTGTGCCACCGGTCGGGTGCGGAATATTCTTCCAAATGTCTCGGGCAATCACTTGCGGATGGGCAAACACCTGATCGATTGTCTGGATTGGGCCGCAAGGCACACCTACCGCCTCGAGCTTAGCGATCCAAGTGTCTCGCTCACCAGTCGCCATGATCTTTTCCAGGAAAGGAATCAGCTCGCCGCGATTGATAATGCGCGCACGATTGGTAGCGTACTTGGGGTCTGTGCCGTATTCTGGGATGCCGAGTGCCGAGCAGTAAGAGCGAAACTGTGAGTCGTTACCCACTGCAACGATCATAAAGCCGTCTGAAGTTTTAAACACCTGGTAGGGAACGACGTTCTGGTGCGCATTGCCAGCGCGCTTGGGCGCTTGACCTGAGGTCATGAAATTCAGGTTTTGATTTGCCAGCATCGAGATGTGGCAATCCAGAAGTGCGATGTCGAGATGTTGACCAAGTCCGCTGTGGTTGCGCTCCTGAATCGCTGCGAGAATCGCAACCGAGGCATACATTCCTGTAATGATGTCGGTTACCGCAACGCCAGCTTTCTGGGGGCCGCCACCGGGGAGATCATCTCGCTCACCGGTAATGCTCATGAGTCCACCCATACCCTGGATCATGAAGTCGTAGCCAGGACGGTCTGCATACGGCCCTGTTTGTCCGAAACCGGTAATTGAGCAATAGATCAGCTGGGGAAACTCATCTTTCATGCTTTCGTAGTCGAGACCGTATTGCTTGAGGCCGCCAACTTTGAAATTCTCCACCAAAATGTCGCAGTGTTTGGCAAGTTCTTTGACAAGCTTAATTCCCTCGGGACTCGCTAGATCAATTTCAATAGAGCGCTTATTCCGATTGGTACTGAGGTAGTACGCCGCTTCGGTCGTATCCTCGCCATTTTCGTCTTTCAAGTAGGGCGGACCCCAGGCTCGGGTGTCATCGCCTAGTTTGGGTCGTTCAACTTTAATGACATCAGCACCGAGGTCAGCAAGGTTTTGCGTGCACCAAGGTCCAGCCAATACGCGCGACAGATCGAGAACACGGATTCCACTGAGAGGTGCTTTTCGCGTCATGCTTTGACCCCAGCAAAACCATGGCTCAATACGACGACGTCGCGCTCAGCGACTTTGGCTCTGAAACGAACCGACTCCTTGGTGTCTTTCCAGATCTCACAGACCAGCGTTTCGCCGGGAAACACGGGAGAAGAGAAGCGCGTGTGCAGCGCGGTAAGCCTTGACGCATCGTTGTCGCAAGCCGCTTGGACAATTGCGCGGGCTGCGACACCGTACGTGCATAGGCCATGCAAGATCGGGCGAGGGTAGCCAGCACGCGTTGCGACAGCTGGATCTGCGTGCAAAGGATTGTTATCCGCGCACAGACGATAGATCAATGCCGCTTGTGGGAGTGTGGGGATCGCGCAGGTCATGTCGGGTGCACGGTCCGGCGTTGCCTCGAGCGCTGCGGGACTTTCGTCCGATTGACTCAGTCCACCGTCACCACGGCAAAAGGTTGTTGACCCTAGCGTCACCAAAAGATTGCCATCGGCATCGTGCAGAGTGCGCTCGCTGACCACCAGCGCGCCTTTGTCTGCGCCTTTGTCGATGACATGGGTGATGCGCGTGCGTCCAATGACTCGACCGGCAGCGGGCAATTGGCGATGAATCGTCAGTCGTTGTTCACCGTGCACAAGCTTGACCCAATTGATCCCGGCTTTGGGATCTTTCATCCAAAAACCTGGGTAGCCCAACACCACCGACATGGTGGGAAACGCTTGAAGGTCTTGTTCGTAGACGTATTTCAAGTGGTCAGGGTTCGTTGGTTCCTGCCCGAACCCAATGCCAAGCGCATAGAGAATGCTGTCGTTCTCTGTGTAGGTTCGGTCAACCTCCGGAAACTTCCAGTTTTTAATTAGTTGGTAATCCATGATTAGATTGGATCCCAGTCAATCGCATCGGGTGAGCGCTCAAGCGCCATGAAGTGATGTTTCATCGCAGGTGCGGCGATCTCGGCAATGGCTTCGGGCGTCCAGCCGGTGCTCATGTGTACCGAGCGGATAGGGCGAGGCTGGCTAAACAACATAATTTCATTTGCACGCACGCCGAAGATTTGACCTGTCACTTCGCTCGCTTTTTCGCTGCCAAGATAAACAGCCATCGGCGCGATCTTATTGGCTTCCATCTTTTGCAATTTGGTAACGCGTGCTTTTTCTTCGTCAGTATTTGCTGGAATTGAGCTCGTCATACGGCTCCAGGCGAACGGAGCGATACAGTTCGAGCGAACGTTGTAGCGCGCCATATCCAAGGCAATCGACTTCGACAATGCGGCGATCCCAAGTTTGGCTGCAGAATAATTTGCCTGCCCAAAGTTACCGATCAGACCTGAGGTTGATGTCATATGCACAAACGCACCTGACTCTTGCTCACGATAGTAGTTCGCTGCTGCGCGGCTGACATAAAAGGTGCCGTTGAGGTGGACGTCAATAACCTGTGTCCACTCTTCTTCGCTCATCTTATGAAAGACGCGATCACGCAGGTTGCCGGCGTTGTTCACAACGATATCAATCCGACCGAATGACTGCACTGCAGTTTCGATGATGTTGTTGGCAGTCGCGCGGGTCGCAACGCTATCGGTATTGGGAACGGCTTGGCCGCCCGCTTTGATGATCTCGTCGGCCACCTGCTGGGCAGGACCTGCGCCTGTTCCTTCTCCGGCAAGGCTCGCACCGATGTCATTAACGACAACCTTGGCGCCTGCTGCGGCCATGGCCAGCGCGATGCCGCGCCCAATGCCACCACCTGCTCCCGTGACTACTGCAACTTTGCCTGCCAACATTCCGCTCATACCTGCTCTCCTGTAAATCGGTTGTGCGATACCTTAACGCATTCGCCATGCTGCATTGCAGAACGCCATGCAGCGATGCCTATTCCGCCACCATAGTAGATTCATTCCCTCTAAACGGGTATTCATAATTTACTAGGGCTGAGTTTGTCGTTTTGGAATTAGTTCGGTCGAGGTTAGACTGTTGCCTATTCATGCAGGGATAACCCTGAGCAACAGGAGAAAACATAATGTGGCAGCGTTTGGCGGTTCGTGCAGCAAGTGTGATGGTGAGCTCGGCTGTGGGTCTGACCTCCTTAGGTTTAGGCGCCTTCTCGGCGGTCGCGCATGCGGCTTGGCCTGACAAACCTGTGAGCTTTATTGTTCCGTTTCCACCTGGAGGACCCGTTGATACGACGGCGCGCCTTACGACTGTGCCACTGTCCCAAATGTGGTCTGTCACAACGCCGATTGATAACAAGGCCGGGGCTGGCGGTATTGTTGGTGCACAAGCAGCGGCGAAGGCTGCGCCCGATGGTTATACATTTTTCTTTGCAGCGATCCACCATGCGGTGTTGCCTAGCTTGAAGAAAAGTTTGAGTTATGACATTCAGAAGGACTTTGTACCGGTAGGTATGGCTGCAAGGTTTCCAATCGTGCTGGTTGTGCATCCTTCGTTGCCAGTGAAGTCAGTGGCTGAACTGATCGCCTACGCTAAGGCAAATCCTGGCAAGTTGTCCTACAGTTCGTCTGGAACCGGTGGTGGTACGCACTTAGCGGGTGAGCTATTCAACAGCCTTGCTGGTACGAAAATGCAGCATATCCCCTACAAAGGTAGTGCGCCTGCGATGCAAGATTTAGTTGGAGGCCAGGTGCAACTCATGTTTGCCGATGGCCCATCTGCAATCCCATTTATCAAGTCAGGAAAGATCAAAGCTCTTGGTGTGGGTAATCCTGAGCCATCTAAGTTTTTCCCAGACGTCCCGACTATCGCTGCAGCGGGTTTACCTGGCTATGAGGCTTACTCATGGACGGGTGTTGTCGCGCCAGCGGGCACGCCAGCTGACATCGTCAAACGCGTCAATGCCGACATGGTGCGTGCCCTCTCTGACCCAAAGACGGTGGCGGCTTTGATGGCGGCTGGCGCAGAACCTGCGCCAGGCACACCAGAGGAGTTCAAAGCATTTTTAGCGAATGAGCTAAAAAAATGGAGCGAGACTATTAAGAGTGCAAATATCGTCGCGGACTAAACCACGGCAGTGGCTTAGTCGGGATAGATCTTGCCTTTTGTTATAACGCTTTCCCACATTTTGTATTCGCGGTCGATCTGGCTTTCCAAGTCTTTGGCATTACCCAGATCTACCGTGTAGCCACTAGCCTGAGCGGCTTCTTTAAAGCCTGCGCTGGTTTTTGCCGCAACGACGGCTTTTGTGAGCTTCGCAACGACATCAGCTGGAATCCCTTTGGGCCCGATGACTGCAAACCAGCCTAACACTTCGTAGTCAGCGATTCCGGCTTCAATCATGGTTGGAACATTTGGGACGCTTGGGTTGCGCTCTTTCGAGGTGACAGCGAGCGCGCGTGCTTTGCCACTTTCGACGAACGCCTTACCTGTTCCGACAATGTCAAACATGAAAGTGACCTTGCCGCTGATCACGTCCACCATTGCTGGAGCGTTCCCTTTGTAGGGAACATGCAGCATTTGCGTGTTGGTCGACTGCTTGAGAAGTTCGGCTGAAAGGTGGTTCGAGCCACCGAAGCCAGCAGAGCCGAAAGAGACCTTCTCGGGATTCTGTCTTGCGTAATCAACGAGCTCTTTGACTGTCTTGACGTTTGTTTGTGAGCCAGCCAATAGAATATTGGCGTACTGCACAATCGGGCTGATGAGTGTGAAGTCTTTGCGCGGGTCAAAGAGTTTGCTGCGCTGAACGATTGGAGAAATGGTTAAGCTCGGACTTGCAACGTAATTAAGTGTGTAGCCGTCTGGAGCTGCCTTGGCTGTTGCATCGGCACCAATCATGCCGCTCGCGCCTGCGCGGTTCTCCACGATGACAGATTGATTCAGCTGCTCACCCAAGAATTTCGCAAAAACTCGGCCCGATACATCCACAGGTCCGCCCGGTGGGTAAGCAACGATTAATTTGATCGGGCGATCAGGCCAGTTCGCTTGTGCAAGTGCATTGGTGCTAGCGCAGGCCGCAATCAATGCCGCGCCGAGCGCGCCAACAATTTGAGTGATTTTTTTTGTAGTGAATGTTTTCATTGGTTTTCCGAGATGCATGATTTAGTTGATTTTGGCGCCAGAATCTTTCACGGCTTTGCTCCACATCTGAAGCTCTGATTCGATGTGTTTGCCAAAGGCTTCGGGAGTGGAAGCAATCATTTGATAACCATTAGAGGCTAACTGTTCACGGATCTTTGGGTCTTGCGCAACTTCAGCGATTGCTTTGTTTAAGCGATCGATCGCAGCGGTGGGTGTGCCTGCAGGTGCCAGAATGCCGTACCAAACGTTTACCTCAAAGCCCGGCAAGGTCTCGGCCACTGTAGGGACGTTTGGCAAAATCTCTGTACGTTTAGCTCCAGTCACTGCAATGGCTTTAAGTTTGCCTGTTTTGACCTGCTGATACGAGGTGGAAATGCTGTCAAACATGAGGGAGACTTCACCACCAAGCATTGCGATGACTGCTGGGCCACTGCCTTTATAAGGGATGTGAACCATTTTTGTACCTGTGATGCTCTTAAAGAGTTCAACGGCTAAGTGACTTGTATTTCCGTTTCCTGCCGAGGCATATGAGAGCTTGTCAGGATTGGCTTTTGCATAGGCGATCAGTTCGGGAATCGTGTTGACCGGCGTAGCGAGAGGGGCCGCCACAAGTAATGGGAGTGTCGCCACTAGCGACACAGGCGCAAAGTCTTTGCGTGTGTTGTAGGGCAGCGAAGGGTAGAGGGCGTCATTGATCGCGTGCGCAGTCAATACCATCAAAATGGTGTTGCCATCAGGTTTTGCGCGCGCTAGCGCTTGGGTAGCGATCGTTCCGCCCGCACCAGCTTTGTAGTCTAAAACGATTGTTTGCCCGAGTTTTTTTTGCAGTTCTGGCAGCATGGGTCTAGCCAGCATGTCTGCACTACCACCAGGAGGGTAGGGAATGATCAGTGTAAGTGGCTGGCTGCTTGCGCTCTGCGCCTGTGCAGCAACACCTGCGACGATAGTGAGTGCAGCAAAGCTTGTCTTGGCTAAGACCAGGATTTTTTTTGACATCATGTCGTGCTCCTAATAAAAAACGGCGCCTGCGGCGCCGTTTGGTTGCAACGCGTTTGGCGATTGATACTATCGATCGTAAACAGGCTTGCCTTGCGCGTCACGACGAATCACTGACAGCTTAGACGATGCTTTGATAGGTGCGCCAGTCTTTTGCTTAAGGGTTTCCATGGATAAGCCCTCAATAATTGCTCGAACTTCGAACCCATCAGGTTTGACATCAATGATTGCGAGATCCGTGTAAACCTGATTGACGACACCTGCTCCTGTTAGTGGGTAGGTGCAGGCTTGCATCAGCTTTGGGGTCTGATCCTTTGCGACATGCTCCATCATGACGATCACATTTCTGGCGCCGACTGCCAAGTCCATTGCACCGCCGATCGCAGCGATGGCATCGGGGCCTGACGTGATCCAGTTTGCGAGATCGCCATTGGCTGCGACTTGAAAACCACCAAGTACGGAGTAGTCAAGGTGGCCGCCCCGCATCATTGCAAATGAAACGGTATGTTCAGTAATCGATGCGCCAGCAAGTAACGTAACAGGCGTACGACTTGCATTGATGATGTCTAGGTCGATCTCGTCACCCACCGAGGCGCGGCCCATGCCCAAAATACCGTTTTCGCTGTGCAGCAGTATTTCTCTATCTGTAGGGAGATAGTCTGCAACCTGCGTTGGCATGCCGATACCTAAGTTGACGACGGAACCATCCGGGAAATCGTTGGCGACCAGATAGGCAATTTCTCCACGCGTGAGCGGTTTGAAGGTGCTGTTTGAAGTGCTGCTTGAAACGTTGCTCATCGCTCCCCTCCGATCGCTACGACTGATTGAACAAAAATGCCGGGTGTCATCACGTGCTCAGGGGCGAGATCTCCCAAAGGCACAATACGATTGACCTGTGCGATGGAGTGCTTTGCCGCCATGCACATCACTGGTCCAAAATTGCGGGCCGCCCAGCGATAGGTCAGGTTGCCCCAGCGGTCCCCGAGATTGGCGCGTACTAGAGCAAAGTCGCCGGATAAAGGTTGCTCCATGATGTAGCCTTTGCCGTCAATTACCCGTTGTTCTTTGCCCTCTGCGATTAAGGTGCCGTAGCCGGTTGGAGTAAAGAATGGCCCAAGCCCGGCACCCGCAGCGCGCAAGCGCTCTGCGAGCGTGCCTTGCGGCATGCATTCGAGCTCAACTTGGCCAGCGCG
>JBEDEU010000066.1:0-8905 GCA_041175585.1 Pseudomonadota bacterium
TAACCCAACCGCGCACTCCATAGGCTGAAACGATCCGACCTAGTTCGACTAGGTCATTTGGCGCTTTTGCTGCGCCAGTGTCAGCCATGACGAACAGGCCGGTTCAATTAAGCCGCAGTCGCGACTTTGGCCGAAAAGTCTTTAACCAAACGAGCAACAGCAGGCGACAATTGTGCGCCAACGCCAGTCCAGTGTTGTACGCGATCAAGCGCAATGCGCAGACGCTCTTCGTTTGCATTGGCAACGGGGTTGTAAAACCCAACGCGCTCAATGAAACGACCATCGCGGCGATCACGGGAATCGGTCGCAACGAGGTTGTAAAAAGGACGTTTCTTGGAGCCGCCACGGGCCAGGCGAATCACCACCATACGTAATCCCTTGAAAATGTTCAGTAAAAATACTCAGCCACATGGCTGAGATAAGCCCACAAGTATAGCACTAAAGCCGCGAAATGTCAGACAACCAGCATTTATTTCAATCTGCGACGCAAGTAATGCGTCACACGCTCGGCTTCGTCTAATTGCAGGAGCAATTCATTGCCAGTTTGACGACAAAACGCCTGAAAATCACGCACAGCGCCGCGGTCAGTTGTAATGACCTGAAGCACTTCCCCGCTCGCGAGCGTTGCGAGTGCTTTTTTTGCTCTCAAGATAGGCAGCGGGCATGCCAATCCGATCGCATCAACCGTCTGATGCACTTCGCTTGGCACGACACCAGAAACCGGCTCAGTCATATTTGAAACCTTTCGCTTAAAGCTTTGCTTCTACCCAAGCTTTGACTCCAGCCAAAGCAACGGGCAGAGCTTGCGCATCCGTGCCGCCGCCCATGGCCATATCGGGTCGACCACCACCTTTGCCACCGATCTGTCCCGCAACAAACCCGACAAGATCCCCCGCTTTGATCTTGCTTGACCAGTCCGCTGTGACGCCAGCCACGACGCTAATCTTTCCATCGGCAGAGGTAGCCGCCAGCAACACAACCGCAGATTTCAACTTGTCTTTCAGTTGATCGACCATGCTGCGCAAATCTTTGGGATCAACGCCCTGCACTGAGGTCACAAGCAACTTGAAGCCCGCCGCCATCGCGACAGCCTGATCGCCCAGCGCATTACCCGCACTTGAGGCAAGCTTGGCACGGGCTTGTTCCAGATCTTTTTCAACAGACTTTAATTGGTCTTGCAGTAAAGCGATCCGCTCTGGCAGATCGGCCGGCTGAGTCTTGAGCGCTGCTGCAGCGCGTTGCGCCGTCGCATTCAGCGCTTGCACCCAGGCAAGCGCATTAGCACCAGTGACTGCCTCAATACGACGCACACCTGCAGCTACACCACCTTCGGAAACGACCTTAAACAGACCGATATCACCGGTGCGGCTGACGTGTGTTCCACCACATAACTCGCGCGAAAATCCAATGTCGAGCACGCGAACGGTATCGCCGTATTTTTCACCAAACAAGGCCATCGCACCGCCCTTCACAGCATCGTCATAACTCATGACTTGGGCGTTGGCGGCCTGATTCGCCAAAATCTCAGCATTCACAATTTGCTCAACACGCTGAATATCTGCGTCCGACATGGGCGCGTCATGTGCAAAGTCAAAACGTGTTTTATCGCCATCCACAAGCGAGCCACGCTGTTGTACATGACCACCAAGCACCTCACGCAACGCTTTGTGCATCAAGTGTGTAGCCGAGTGATTGCGAATCGTGCGCCCACGCTGTTGGGCATCGACAGTGGCCAATACGGACATTCCGACAGTCAACTCACCGCTTTGCACGTGACCATGATGTCCGAACACACCAGGTTGAATTTTTTGTGTATCGCGCACATTGAAACTTGTCGTCCCAGCAGTCAATGCACCAACATCCCCGACCTGCCCACCCGACTCAGCGTAGAACGGCGTGGAGTCCAGCACAACAATTGCATCTTGGCCTGCAGCAACACGCTGCACCTGCGTACCCTCAACGTAAAGAGCAAGTATTTTTGCCTTGCGCTCAAGGTGCTCATAACCCTCAAATACCGTCTGCGCACCCGAGTACACCAGTCCCTCAGCCATTTTGAACTTACCGGCTGCACGGGCCTGATCGCGCTGTCTCTCCATTGCGACATCAAAGCCGGCTTGATCGACCTCGACACCACGCTCACGACAAATATCCGCTGTTAAATCAAGCGGAAAACCGTAGGTGTCATAAAGCGTAAACAATGTATTGCCATCAAGCATCGCTGCTTGCCCCTTCACAGGTGCTGGCAAGGCAGCCAGTGCCGTGTCGAGAATTTTCATACCGTGCTCAAGCGTCTCGCCGAACCTTTCTTCTTCTTGACGCAAGACTTGCTCAACACGCGCAGCGTTCTTTGCAAGCTCAGGATAGGCATCACCCATCTGCTTGACCAGATCCGGCACAAGGCGGTGAAAGAAGGGCTTGGTCTGACCAAGCTTATAGCCATGGCGCAGTGCACGGCGCACGATACGGCGCAACACATACCCACGACCTTCGTTGCTCGGGATCACTCCATCAACGATCAAAAAGCTACAAGCACGGATGTGGTCGGCAATCACTTTAAGTGAGTTTTCCGTCAAATCCTTACAACCCGTTTCGCGCGAGGCGCCGTTGATTAATGCCGCAAATAAATCTATCTCATAATTCGAGTGCACATGCTGCAGCACTGCTGCAATCCGCTCAAGACCCATGCCCGTATCGACACAAGGCTTTGGCAAGGGCGTCAGCGTACCGGCGGCATCGCGCTCAAACTGCATAAACACCAAATTCCAAATCTCAATGTAACGATCGCCGTCTTCTTCTGGCGACCCAGGTGGGCCACCCCAAATTTCTGGACCGTGATCAAAGAATATTTCCGTGCAAGGACCGCACGGGCCCGTGTCTGCCATTTGCCAGAAGTTATCCGACGCATAACGGGCGCCTTTGTTATCACCGATACGCACGATGCGTGCGGGGGGCACACCGATTTCTTTTTCCCAAATAGCGTAGGCCTCATCGTCCTCTTGATAAACGGTGACCCACAATTTCTCAGCTGGCAGGCCATAGACCTTTGTCAGCATTTCCCACGCGAAAGCAATGGCGTCACGCTTGAAGTAGTCACCAAAGCTGAAATTTCCCAGCATTTCAAAGAACGTGTGGTGACGTGCTGTGTAACCCACGTTTTCAAGATCGTTGTGTTTGCCGCCAGCACGTACGCTGCGCTGCGAAGAGGTCGCACGGGTGTAGGCACGCGTGTCCTTGCCGGTGAAGACGTCCTTGAACTGAACCATTCCCGAATTGGTAAACAATAAGGTTGGATCGTTGCCCGGAACAAGCGACGATGATGGAACAATCGTGTGCCCTTTGGACTGGAAGAATTGCAGGAATTTTTGACGGATTTCGGACGTTTTCATCGTGCTATTTTCTGCGTGCAGCATCAAGGTTGTAAAGACCCAGTTTCCGGGTCAACGAGCACCGCTCGAACGGGCAAGCGAATGGAGCATCGATTATACGGGTACGACTCGTTTATGGCTCTCGAACGCGGCAACCGGCGAGCTCGGTCAAAGGCATAAATACGCGCTGTACTCGTGGAGGGACATCACAGGATGTTTCCAAACTGACATCAAAAATGGCTCATACCCGCTCGGGCAGGTGCAATCGCCCGTTTTAGGATTGCGCTTTCTGACAATCCAATCGTCATTTTCGAAGCATGGATATCCTGAAAGCTCCAAGTAGCCTCCGCCGCCGCCCCGGTCAACCCGCTGCCACCTTCCCTGCTGGCATACCAAGAGCCCGAGATCGCTAGCCCGGGCAATCAGCCCCTCTGCCTCACACCCAGCACCGGCGACAGCCGAGGCCTCCACCTGCAGATACTCCCCGGCGGAGATTCGCCCTTTGATCCTGGCCGTGCCTCCGATCTGAACGTCTTTTGCAACACTTAGATTTCCTTTAAGCGACGCATCACGCAGATCATCTTGACGCAGGAACACTGCGTACTGGCTCGAGTCGTAAAAACTGCGGATAAGGACTGCGCCCTGAGGCAGCGGTTCCATATCCGGATATGGCGGATTCGGCGCATCAACCGTTGCCCCTTTCACACGGGCCGTCGACAGGGACGTGACAGCCGCTGCATGTGCTCCAATCGTTGCGAGCAGAAGCCCAACCCGGGTCACTTGTTCCGCCTCGCGCCTGTCATGTGCGGCTGGCATAGCAAACACGGAACCAATGATTTTGCATCCCAGCCGTAAGCAATCCCCTTGTGGGGCGTCGACGCGGAGCCAAACCGAATACGGAAGCGGCGCACGCAAAGGGAAGCCTCGCGGCAAATGCCCTGCCTCAATCAGCTCTTCGATTGTGGGCCGCCAAACGTCGCGATATTGTGGCCCGCGCGCGTTCGGCTCCACTATTCCCACCAATGCATCAGACTGCCGGTGCAGCATCTGATCGAGAGCTTGCTTGACACTCAAAAGCCAAACCCCCGTTGCGCGCGTCGCAGTGTCCTCGGCATGCTGCATCCAGGCAGAGGCACCCCACGTCCCGATCAACGAGGTGATTGCTAGCACCACAATGAGCTCGATCAAACTAAACCCGCTTTGTGTCTGGTGCGACGTCACACCCAAAGGGCGTTGCACAACCATCCCCGCCACTAACGCACCACGAAAGTGAATACGTTGTTGTCGCCAGCGGCGCACTGTGCGTCGGCGAGCAAGGGGTTATAGGGCATGCCCGGCTCTATCATTGCGTTCTTAACGATCACCGGTCCGCTGGTGCCCGCGATCGTGACATATTCTGCGATCCGTTGAAGAATTGCCGCCAGACCGGGACACGCTGCCTGATTCACGTCACGCAGTGTCAACGAGAATCCGGTGCCAGACTGCCCTCCCGGCATGGCATAGGGATCCAAGTGGATACCGCCCTTGCCTGATGTGCTAGCGCCCAGACCGTGCACCACCTTCGCACCAGGCCCCACTCCGCTCACCAGCACCACACTTGAGGTCCGCAACGCATTGGCTAAAACACCGGTATCTATTCCAGCATAAGGTGCCACACCAAAACCTTGCGTCGTCGCTTTCATTCTCGCCACAAACCGTTGCAATTCTTCGGCAACCCGCGGCACCTTGCTCTCAATAACGTAAGACTGAATCGCCGGAATGCCCAATATGGCAATCAACATGACGATCGTGGTGACAATCGAAATTTCAATTAATGAAAAACCTCTCTGCGCGTGCTGCATGACCACCCCCTAGAAATACGAACAACATCAATGCGCATAATGAATACTCAGCGCATGCCTTAACTCGTCAAACACCCTGAAGTGCCAGAACAGCACAGCGAGCACAACCGCCAGCGCAAACAGCAACAAGGTCCAACGCAGGAACATCGCCTGCCTGTGAATACTTTGCAGACTCGTTGCTCCAAGCCGTTCGCACGTGCGCTCTAAAGCCTTGTCCAAACCAAAGGTGCACACCATATCAACGAAGTACCACCAAATCTCGGTGTCAATGAGCCCGGAATCGAGTGCCTCAGTGACCGAGGCTCCCCGATCGAGCTGCTGGACCATGCTCCGCAAATGCGATGCGAGCCACGGGTTGATATGCCTTGACTGCAACAGGAGCGCATGGCGTAAGCGTGTGCTGGCATTGCCGTGACAGTTCAGAACGACACCCAACAACGACAAAAAACGTATGCTGTGCACGCGCCGATAAAATAGCCAGACGCCCCAATTATCGAGTTGCCGGCGCGCAGCCCCGATCCAGTTCGGTAAAGACCAAAGCGTGACGCCGACAAGCAATAGAACCGACAACAATACAAAGAGCCACATCGCGCGCAACAATGCTGCACATGACTGCAACGCATTCGTCCATGGTCCAAACAACTCTGTTGGAACAGCAGAAAAAACTCTAGCTAAGTGGTCTGCCGTATACATTGGGATCGACATCAGTGCACCAATCGCGACAAACACCGCGACAAAACCAACCAAGGCCGTTTGAAGGAAAGTCGACTTGGCACGATCGAGCATGCCGGACACCTCTGCGAGCTTTCGAAACGTGGCTACGAGAGCGTTAGCACCCATGTCCTGAGCATTCTGTATCGCGATCAAATCATCAAGGGGAAATGAACCAAACCACGTTGCAAATAAATCACCTCCGGACAGAGGGTATCGTTTAACCCAAATATCACTGAGGGCGCCACGACAATGTCTACTGCCTATGCGTCGGGCGTCATCCTGAAAGATATTGAAAAGTGTTTTTGATCCGTTCGTTCCGTCAATCAGATCAGCTAGGTAGCGGTAATAGTCGCCACGCTGCGGTCGAAAGCGCCACGCCAGCCATTTCAGCCAAAAGGCTTCAAGCACATCTTTTAAAATCCCTTCGCCCCAAAACCCACTGCACTGTTTACGCACCGCTCTTCCTGTCGTTAAACTGCGTTTGAAATACACCGAAATAAGTTTCGATTTCTCTCGGGTCAATTTGTCCAACGCTCATTTTGTAGAGTGCACATTCAAGGGCCGATTTACCTTGCATCTGAATATCCGTGCAAGGCGTTTTGGTGCGTGCTAATAACCAGCGATGCACTGCACCCTGATCGCCCTGTCCGAGCAAAGGAAAGATTTCAGCATCCTGAGCGATCGAGAGCATCTCTGCGACGACGGTTCGCCCCTTGGTCCCTGCGCTCATCGGAATATCGCTCTGACAAGAGTCGCAACCGACAGCGTTACAAAACCGCAACATCGTGCTCGTAATGCCAAACCTGCGTTCGATACCAGAGGCCCAACTACGCCACCAAGGAATACTGCGGGTAATGTTGCGGGCACAAAACAAGGCGCTCGAACTCAAGAACTGTTCAAAGTTAAAGGCACAATGCGGGCATACCTCGCGCAGGAGCACTTGATAAACGAGAAGTTTGAGCACGCCAGGGGCGGTGAGGAAGTCTCTCGGAATTCCGATAAAGCTAGAACACAATCGTTCAGGGATCAGCAAAGCCGAACCCGCGTGCACCGTCGTATATAGGCTGACTCCAGTTGCCGCCAGGTCAACAAACGCGCGCCCCGCTGCTTGATCTCGGATTTCGCCGATTAATAGATCAGTCATCGCCGAGCGCTTAATCGCCTTAAGTTTTCGGTCGAATGCAGTCAGCCCATCATCATGGACGCTACGCGCCACCGTATTTTGCAGCGCGTTTGGTATTGCGTACTCAGCGGGATCTTCCAGCGTGATTACTTTGCGATAACTCGGGATCGTGCGCAATAACGATGCAATGGTTGTTGACTTGCCAGAGCCAACGGTTCCGGCAAGAATGATCGCACCACCCTGAGACAAGCGCGCTGTCTCAAGCGCCTCGATGTGCGAGGGCAAATATCCAAGCTCGGCAAATGTCGGAGCCGACACATCCGAGTCAAGAGGTAGTAAGCGCAGGCAGACCGAGGGCCCGACGTCTGTTGCAAGTGAGGCCCAGCGGATCACATAGCGCCGTCCATGACACACCCGAACGAATCTTCCCTCCTGCTCGACCGACGGATCGAATACCGCCCCATTCCCGCCCTGAACCTCCATCCACGTCACTGCCAGCATATCGAGCATCGTGGCAGTGGGAAGATGTGCGTAGCGCTCCGGACACACATAGCGACCAGCAATCGTGAACCAAATGCTGGACTCACCCAGATGTCTTTGCACATTGAGATGAATATCGCTCGCTTGCTTTGCAGCTGCCCATTCAATCACCTCGCGCATGACCGCACTGAGCGCTCCACTCAAGACCTCGCGTGCACCCGGCTCGTTGACAGCCCTAGGCGACAAGCCGTCACCTTGGGCCACAGCCAAAAATAACGCCGGGGGCAGTACGTATAAGCCGGGAGTTGCTAGGCGTCGAGACTTTGCTTCAAGCAACTCAAACAGCGCGAGGGTTTGATCTTCATTACGAAACGCCTCCAATACAAAAATTCCGACGCTGCCATCTGCAAAGCACACTGGATACATTCTGCTTTGCAGTGGTGCAACATCAAACTCATGAATGAGAGTCTTAACGAAAGCAGGCTTGAGCAATCTCAAGGCGTGACGCGAGCTCAATTCAGTAAATGGGCGTTGCGACCAGGAATAGCTTTTATGTGTCATGGACGCTTCATACCCAGGCATACAACTTCTGGACTACCTGACTTTTGCAAATGGACGCAGGGTGGTGCGATCCGCTCAAGGGTGTAGGTGCGCGACCGTCCAAGCACCGGCCGCGCACGCGTCGCACGAAATACATGGGGCTCCGCATCAATCAACACCTCGGCGGTGAGGGACTTTCCGACGCCGTATATGGCCAACAGCAGCGTTTCCCCGTCGTTAACGACTGCAGGCCCTGGTCGCTCAAGAGACCCAACAACGCTACGACGTGCCGCCATTAGGGCCGCCTGCGTATCAAGCCTCAACAACTCATCGATCGTGACAACTGGAGTCGCAGTATTCGCCCAGACGCTAGAGCTAACCATAACAAGTGCGATGCGAATGAAATGAAATAGCCTACTGAATGGTTTCAAATAAGTCTCCAATAAATTGCACAACCAACTGACTGCGCGCCACTCCACTACCTGACATGCCGTCCACACTTAAGCTGACGTTTCTCCAATGCAGCGGAGCGCTCAGTCCACTCAGTGCAGCAACAGATCGCATCGGACCTTTCACTACGAAGCTGCGCTTTTGCCAAAGCGGCATTAAATCGGGCCGATCTATTGGAGCGCCCTGCGCGTCAAGTGGGGCCGTGATAGCCAAACGCGTCGCGACCCCAACCTGCACTAACTCGAACAATGGGCTGACCTGCTGCAAGTAGCTCATCCAGTCGTCACGTTCCTGTCCAACAGCAAGATCCAAAGGCGCAGCGGCTTGCCGGACTGTCCAGGTCAGTAAAGCAGTGTCCAAATCAAAAGGCTGAAACAGCCATCCCTTTGGGG
>JBEDEU010000067.1:0-8900 GCA_041175585.1 Pseudomonadota bacterium
GGCCGTAAGGGTTCATGACCGCGATGTCTTCTGGCTTGTTATACAAGTCAATGTCGCGGATTTCAAAATCCATACCCTTTTCGAACAACACAAAGCGGCAGCGATGTGAAAATGGGCAGGTGGTTCCGGAGTAAAGGACCATCATGATGGATTTCCGTCCTAAAAATGAATGCGGATAAAAGCGAAAGGCCAGCGTCTACGTCGAGCAGACGCTGGCCCGAAAAAACAACTTACTTAACGTGCTTCCAGAACGATGCGTTCAGGCGCCAAGCAATCACAAAGAACAGGGCCAAGAAGAGCAAGACCCACACGCCGATTTGCTTGCGTGTTTGTTGGATAGGCTCAGACATCCAGGTCAAGAATGCTGTGAGGTCAGCCATGTCGCTGTCGTAAGCTGCGGTACGCTGAGGCTCGAGCGACTTGAACTTATGGTCGACGCTTGCTTTTCCGCGGTAGTTAGCGAGAGGCTCAACCTTCGAGGTTGCATAACCACTTGCATCAAACGTTGTGACAATACGTTCCCAACCAGCAGGCTTACCGGATTGGGCAGGTGTCTGATGCACTACGGTTGTGGTTAGCTCACGCGGTCCTTGACGGTCCCAGAGTACGTGCGGCATACCTGCATTTGGAAACGCAAGGTTGTCCCAGCCAGTCGCTTTGCTTGTGTCTCTGTAATACGTGCGCAGGTAGGTGTAGATGTAATCCGATCCTGTCGGGCCGGCGTTGATGGATTTTGCTCTTGCCATCACCGACAAGTCGGGTGGAGTGGCACCGAACCAGTTTTTCCCATCTTTGGCCGATATTGAGCCCATCATCAAATCGCCAACTTTCTCTCCAGTGAACAACAAGCTTTCGCGGATTTGCTGGTCGGTCAGACCAATATCCTTCAGTTTGTTGTAGCGCATCGCAGATGCACTGTGGCAGTTCAAGCAGTAATTGACGAATAGCTTGGCACCGTTTTGTAGCGCGGCGAGGTCGCTAATTCGGTTCGGCGCTTGTTCGAGAGGGAACTCGCCACCGGCAGCGTGTGCACCAGAGCAGGTGATTACTAGGGCAAGAGCACAAAGCAGCTTCTTGATCATGGTCATTCCGTAATTAAAGTTAGGCTCAATGTGCGTGGAACGTGACACGGTCTGGGACCGGCTTGAACGTGCCCAGGCGGCTCCAGATTGGCATCAGGAAGAAAAATGCCAGATAGATGAGCGTGCCGATTTGCGACATCAGGTTGAAAATGTCTGTTGGTGCCTGCGTACCGAGGTAACCCAACACGATAAAGTTCGCAAAGAAGATGCCGTAGAGTGTCTTGTGCCAGCCTGGACGGTAACGGATGGACTTGACCGGGCTGTAATCGAGCCAGGGCAGGAAGAACAACAAGACAACGGCGCCGCCCATGGCGACCACACCCCAGAACTTCGCATCAATCACACGCAGCAACACGGCCACGGCGATCAGTACGACTGGAGCAATCAGTTTCATGATGCCTTTGACGCGCAGGAACAGCACGATCGCAGCCAACACAGCAGCACCGGCCAAGACCCAAGTGAAGTCATCGGTCGTTGCACGCAGCATTGAGTAGAACGGTGTGAAATACCAGACTGGCGCAATGTGCAGAGGTGTTTTAAGTGGATCGGCCGGGATGAAGTTATTGAACTCTAGGAAGTACCCTCCCATCTCTGGCGCGAAGAAAATAATTGCCATGAAGATGATCATGAAGCCCGCAACACCCAGGATATCGTGCACGGTGTAGAAAGGATGGAAAGGAATGCCATCCAATGGACGACCGTGCTTATCTTTTTTGGCTTTGATATCGACGCCGTCGGGGTTGTTTGAACCAACCTCGTGCAGTGCAATCACGTGTGCTGCGACCAGGCCCAACAAGACCAGTGGGATCGCGATCACGTGGAAGGCAAAGAAGCGATTCAGTGTGGCATCAGAGACGACGTAATCACCACGAATCCAGATGGACAACTCGGGCCCGATGAACGGAATAGCTGAGAACAGGTTCACGATCACCTGCGCACCCCAGAATGACATCTGTCCCCAAGGCAGGAGGTAGCCGAAGAAGGCTTCTGCCATCAAACACAGGAAAATTCCGACGCCGAAAATCCAGACGAGCTCGCGTGGCTTACGGTATGAGCCGTAAATCAAGGCGCGTGTCATGTGCAGATAGACCACAACAAAAAACATCGACGCGCCGGTTGAGTGCATGTAACGGATAAACCATCCGCCGGGTACTTCGCGCATGATGTATTCGACTGACTGGAAGGCAAACTGTGCGTCTGGCTTGTAATGCATGACCAGAAAGATTCCGGTCACGATCTGCAGAACGAGCACCAGCAGAGACAGTGAGCCGAAGAAATACCAGAAGTTGAAGTTCTTCGGTGCGTAGTATTCGGACAGATGTGCTTTGTAGCTTGATGTCAGCGGAAAGCGACGGTCTATCCAGCCTAACAGTCCGGTCGTTTCGACGGATTTTTCGCCAGCCATGAAACGGCTCCTTTTACTTTAATCAATATCGCGTTATGCGGTGTGGTCAGGGGGCGGGTTAGGCCTTGTTGTTCTCGTCTACACCAATAATGATGCGGGTATCGCTCAGATATTGGTATGGAGGCACTTCGAGGTTGTCCGGTGCGGGCTTGTTTTTGTACACGCGGCCGGCCATATCGAAGGTTGATCCGTGGCATGGGCACAGGAAACCACCGTCCCAGTTGTTGGGCAGGCTAGGCTGTGGGCCAGTTGCAAATTTTGGCGTTGGTGAGCACCCGAGGTGTGTGCAAATACCGACTGTGACAAAAAGTTCGGGTTTGCGTGAGCGCCACTCGTTTTTCGCGTAAGGCGGTGTGACACCTGGACGAAGCGAGTTTGGATCTGCGAGCTCGGCGTCATTCTGCTTGAGCGAACCGAGTTGCTCTTTTGTGCGGTTAATGATCCATACCGGCTTGCCGCGCCATTCAACCGTGCGCATCTCGCCCGGTGCAATGGTGCTGATGTCTACTTCGACCGGCGCGCCGGCAGCACGGGCTTTTTCGCTCGGGGCGAAGGTACTCACAAAGGGGACCGCTAGGGCCGCACCCGCTGCTCCGCCGACGGCACAGGTTGTGCCGATCCAGAAGCGACGTGAGGGGTCTGACGGCAGGGTTGGGGGTACCGCGCCTTCGTCATCGTGCACAATCGAATCGTGACTCATGTTCTATCCTTATCGCAGCCAATGTGTTTGAGCCAACACATTGCAGACCAGTTCATTGCGGCACTGCTTCGAAGTGTCTTTTTCAGGGGTTGCCCCGTTTGATCACTTTAATGTCGTTGCCGCAACTTAAATTAACCCCTTATTATAGCGCTTGCTAGGGCAGACTCACAGTAGGGGAAAGAGAAATGATTCAAGGTAAAGAGATTTTGAAGGAATCGCGTGGAATATTTAAGGAATTCCGCGAGTTTGCTGTGCGAGGTAACGTTGTTGACCTCGCAATCGGTGTGATTGTGGGTGCCGCCTTTGGCAAAATAGTCGACTCCCTTGTCAAAGATATCGTGATGCCAATCGTTAACTTTTTGGTTGGCGGTTCGATGGACTTCAGCAACAAATTTGTCGTGTTATCGCGTCCGGCGGGCTATGTCGGGCCAGAAACGTATGCCGATCTGACCAAGGCGGGCGCGACGATTTTTGCTTGGGGTAACTTTTTAACCATCGTGATCAACTTTGTTTTGCTCGCGTTTGTGATTTTCTGGATGGTGAAAGCGATTAACACTGCGCGTAAGAAGATGGATTTGGAGGCGCCCCCACCCCCAGTGCCGGAGAATGTGTTGTTGCTTCGTGAGATTCGGGATTCGCTTAAAAAATAAACAGATCAGACCGGGTTGTCGATGTCTATAAAGTCAACCTTAATGCCAAACTGTTGTTTAACCGCTTGCGCCAGTGCCTGAACGCCGTAACGTTCAGTCGCGTGGTGCCCGGCACCGATAAAGCCAACACCTGACTCACGAGCCAGATGGACTGTGGGCTCTGACACTTCGCCGGTGATGAAAACATCTGCACCTGCATCAATCGCATCACTAAACATTCCTTGTGCTGCGCCTGTGCACCAGGCGATCGTTTTGGCCGGTTGATCGACTGCACCAATCACAAGTGGTTCACGACTTAGCCCGAGCTCGACTTGCTTGGCGACCTGACCGAGCGTCGTGGCACCTGGCATCGAGCCCAGCCAAATGAGGTTTGATGGGTCTCGGTCTGCAACCAGACCTAAGCGCGAGGCAAGTTGTGCGTTATTGCCTAGCGTTGGATGGGCATCAAGGGGCAGGTGGTATGCGATTAAATTGATGTTTGCTGCGAGGAGTGCGGCAAGCCGAGCGCGAAACGTGCCACGTACGCGTGGGTCGTCATTGCGCCAAAACCAGCCATGGTGTACCAGCAAGGCATCGGCACCACGCTCAATTGCTGCATCAATCAAGGCCTGACTTGCAGTCACGCCCGCGATAATATGGGACACTTGTCCGCGACCTTCAACCTGCAGACCGTTTGGGCAATAGTCTTTGAATGACGCGGCGTTGAGTGTGGTGTCTAACCAAGCACAGAGCTCGCGAGTCGAGACAGAAGTCATAATTTTCCTGAAAACAAAATGCGTCGAATTTGGCTGATTTTTGCTCAAGCAGTAACGGTGTGTTTAGCGATTTTATTCGTGGTGGTGACTTTACGCCCGGATTGGTTGGTACGCTCGGATAAACAGAGCGCTCCCGCGGCCTCGTTGGGTACTTTGCCTGCCATACTGCCCGCGCCGGCTGGTGCCGCGCCAGGCTCATATTCTGAAGCGGTCGCATTAGCAGCGCCTGCTGTCGTCAATATTCATACAACGAAGCGTATTGTGGCTCCGCGTATTGTCTTACCACCTGACCCTGTATTGCGAAAGTTTTTTGAGCAGATGCCTGGCTACAAGCAACAGCAGCAAGCAACGAGCCTTGGCTCGGGTGTTGTGGTCTCTGCAAGCGGACATGTTTTGACCAATTTTCACGTGATCAATGGGGCCGACGAGATTGTGGTCGGACTGCATGATGGTCGTCAGGCTAGCGCTAAAGTAATCGGTGTTGATCCAGACTCCGATCTTGCGGTGTTGAAGGTGGAATTGTCTGGGCTGCAAGCCTTAAGGTTCTTGGTTGACGACATGCCGCGTGTGGGTGATGTCGTGCTGGCGATCGGTAACCCTTTCGGTGTCGGTCAGACGATTACGATGGGAATCGTTTCCGCACTTGGTCGCCAAGGACTAGGAATCAACACCTACGAAAATTTTATTCAGACAGATGCTGCGATTAATCCCGGCAACTCTGGTGGGGCGCTCATCGATACGCTCGGGCGTTTGGTGGGGATCAATACCGCGATTTATTCCAAGACCGGCGGCTCTCTGGGAATCGGTTTTGCGATTCCCGCGAGTGCGGCGCAAAAAGTACTAGAACAAATTGTTGCTCACGGCCATGTGAAGCGGGGCTGGCTGGGTATTGAGCCACAGGATATGACGGCAGATCTTGCGCGAGCGTTTGGTTTAGAGCGCCCGACAGGCGTCATCATTGCCGGACTGATGCGCGATGGTCCAGGTGCTAAGGGTGGGTTGCGTGTGGGCGACATCGTCCAGACGATGGACGGAAGCCCAGTTGGCGACACGCCCAAATTGATGGCGCGCATCGCCGCTAAAGAGCCGGGCGAAAAGATCGAGCTGGGCGTTTACCGCAATGGAAAAACGCAGAATCTTGCTGTGACTGCTGGCTTGCGACCTGTGCGGCCGCAATAAGCCAGTGATCGCAATCAGGCCCCAGGCGTCGTCTGAGCTGTGCCCGAGCCCGCTTGATTATTGCTTGGCGGATTCGCGGCAATAAGCGCTTCCGCCTGCGTCAGCAGAGGACGTCGAGTATTGGCGTCAAGGTGATAAAAGATCTCTTGAAGTCGGGCCTGTTCATCATCAGCGGTATAGAACCAGCTGACAGGCATATTCAAGATCTCAGCCACACGACACATCAGCTGGTAGTCGGGCGAATGTTTGCCACGTTCATACTGATTCATGCGCGCGCTTGCGGACATGGGGTCGATGCCGGCGAGTTTGCCGAGTTTTTCCTGAGACAAGCCGGCACGTAGACGGGCTTGTTTAAGACGATGAGCGAGCACGATGATCCCTTTAAGGTTCGAGAGGTTGCGCCAAAATGAGCGTAACCATGTGAACGATTCATATCAAATAGAATTTAGAGATCTAAAAGATATACCTTAAATACTAAGACAACAAGAGATTTATCGTAAGAAATTTTTGACAACAGGCCGTTTTCAGCTTGTGGACTCAGGTGTTGTAGTCTTTTCCTCTCCGCTGCGAGGCTTGATCCCTCGGGCAACCAACAGCCCGATTTCATAAAGAACGCAGAGTGGGACGGCCAGTAGGAATTGGCTGACGACATCGGGTGGCGTGACCACGGCTGCGATGACAAATGCTCCGACAATGACATAGCCACGTGCGTCACTCAGTTGCTTGATTGTCACAATGTTCATTCTGACGAGCAGCACAACGGCAACTGGGACTTCAAAAGTGATCCCGAAAGCTAAAAACATTGTCATCACGAAGGTCAGGTAAGCCTCGATATCCGGAGCGGGCGTGATGGATTGCGGGGCAAACGAGGCAATAAAACTGAACACTGTCTGAAACACAACAAAGTAGCAAAAGGCCATTCCTGCCAGAAACAGCAGCGAGCTGGAGACGATCAGTGGCAAGGCAAGTTTTTGCTCATGTTTGTACAGACCGGGCGCTACAAACGCCCAGACTTGGTAAAGCACGACGGGTAAGGCAATTACAAACGCCGCCATCATGGTGACCTTGACTGGAACCATGAATGGTGTGATGACCCCCGTTGCAATCATGCGTGTGCCTTGCGGCAAGGAGGCCAGCATCGGTGCTGCGAGCAGATCATAGATGTCGGAGGCACCGGGATAGAGAAACAAAATGAAAAAGATGACGACGATTGTGCCAACCGCGCGCAACAGGCGCGAGCGCAGCTCAATCAGGTGCGACATAAAGCTTTCGTTTTGTTCGCCGGGCTCAGTGGTTTTTTCTGTGTTGCTCAAGATTTTGATCCCGACGTGGGGGCGACCGGAGCCGGTGCGCTGGCAAGCGCCTTTTCGGCTGCTTGCGCTTTGCGGGCAGCAGACTCAAAGTCAGCGGTGCTAGCAATTTCGATTTCTGTTTGGACTGGAGCGTCAAAGAGCCCAGCCAATTCATGCGTTTGCGAAGCGTTGGCGAGTGCGGCTTCGGGGGTCATCGCTGCAGTTTCGCTTGCGGCCACCTGGGTGTTAGTTGAGGATGCCGTATGTGCGTTGCTAGTCTGACTCGCCGTTGCGTCACTTAGCACGGGACCATTCGCGGCTGCCTCAGTTACAGCGTCTTTAGACACGCTGTCTTTGGCCACGGTGTCGAAGGACGTTGCTTCCTTGAAGCTCGTCGTGGCCTCATTGAAAGTGGACATGGTGTTTTGCTCGAGCGCCTGTAGAGGCTTGGTGAGCGCATCACTCGTGCCCTGCAAGCTGCTTTGCACAGTTTGTGCAGCATCTTGCATTTGGTCTTTCAGTTTGCGTAGCTCATCGAGTTCAACTTCCCGTTGAATATCTGACTTGACGTCACTGACATAGCGTTGCGCGCGACCAACGAGATGCCCGAGTGTGCGCGCCACTTTAGGAAGACGTTCAGGACCGATGACGACGAGCGCCACGACCCCGACTACGAGTAGTTCAGTAAAGCTGACATCAAACATGTTCTGTGTACCAAAGTAGCCCCTCGCGGGGCGATCCAGCTGAAATTAATGGGTGCTGGATTTTTCTTTGGCCTGCACATCGACGGTTTCGTTCGAGGCAACACGTTGCGCCGGTGCTGCTTCAGCGGGAGCCGTTGCGTCGGCTTCCTTGGCGTTCGGATCCTTCATGCCTTCTTTGAAACCTTTCACCGCGCCACCAAGGTCAGCGCCAATATTGCGAATTTTCTTTGTGCCGAAAATTAGTGCCACGATAACGAGCACAATTAACCAGTGCCAAATACTAAAACTACCCATGATCACTCTCCGAATTAGACTGTTGTAGCTTTCTGACCCTTCCAGGGTCGGTTGCCACCTAAAATATGAAAATGAAGGTGAGGAACTTCTTGCCCGCCCTCAATGCCAGCGTTCGTCGTTAGACGAAATCCTCCCGCCGGCCCCGGATTGCAGCCATTTTCGATGGCGATTCGGGGAACCTTAGCCAACATTCTACCTAACCATGACGCATCGTCGGGCAGAATATCCTGCATCGATACGACATGCTTACGTGGAACCATCAGCAAATGTACAGGTGCAGCCGGGTTGATGTCATGAAAAACCACACAATCCTCATCCTGGTAAACAATTTTTGCCGGGATGCTGCCCTCTACGATCTTACAAAAAATGCACTGTCCGCTCATAATACGTTGTGTTGCCCAAAGTTTTGATGACAAACCCCGCTTTTTGGGGCTATTTTTCCGCCCGACTTGCCTTTTCGGCGAGCCCTGAGAGGCCTTCGCGACGAGCGAGCTCGGCTGTCACAAGCT
Organism: Pseudomonadota bacterium; assembly: GCA_041175585.1. Lineage (GTDB taxonomy): Bacteria > Pseudomonadota > Gammaproteobacteria > Burkholderiales > Burkholderiaceae_B > Zwartia. The sequence continues at coordinate 8,571 of JBEDEU010000067.1, forward strand.
CAGGGCGCAGACCGTTTTCTGTCAGTACGACCAGACAATGAAACCATAAATCGGCCATTTCTGCCACGATCCGGTCCCCTTGCTTATCTTTTGCTGCCATCACGAGCTCGGTTGCTTCTTCCCCGATTTTCTTGAGCGCCGCTTCTGGCCCTTTTGAAAAAAGCTTGGCGACGTATGACGTCGAGGGATCACCACCATGACTAGGCAGTCGGGTTTCTAGCAGATCGGCGAGTCGTTTAAGGACTGCTTCTGGGGTGTCGGTCGTCATTTGTAAATAAGCTCAGGGTCTTTGAGTACCGGATCAACGGTAACCCATTTGAGGGTGTTAGT
>JBEDEU010000068.1:0-8618 GCA_041175585.1 Pseudomonadota bacterium
CTCTATAGTCGGGAATCAAGGATAATCCAGATCTCTCTTTGCCGGCACCCCGGCGCGTCCACAATCTAAGAATTCCTATGGCTCTGCGTGCAACGATTTACAAGGCTGAACTCAATGTGGCGGATTCGGACCGTCACTACTACGGGAGTCATGCCTTGACCCTAGCCCGGCACCCCTCGGAGACTGATGAAAGAATGATGGTGCGGTTGCTGGCTTTTGCTTTGCACGCACAAGAGGATCTGGCGTTCACCAAGGGTTTAAGTGAGACGGATGAGCCAGATGTGTGGCTCAAGGACTTAACTGGCGCGATTGACTTGTGGATTGAGGTCGGGCAGCCCGAAGAGCGCCGCATTTTGAAAGCGTGTGGTCGTGCCAAGCAGGTGGTAGTCTATTGCTATGCAGGGCACAACAGTAAGCTTTGGTGGGATTCCGTGCGAAACAAACTAGAGCGCACACGCAATCTCCGCGTCGTGTGCCTGCCTTCCGAGCAAACCAAAGAGCTGGCTACCTGGGCACAGCGCAGCATGACGCTCCATGTCAATATCCAGGATGCTGAACTATTCGTATCGAGCGACCGCGGCCAGCTCACGCTTGAGCAAGAGGTCTGGCGCGAGTGAGTTTGCCCTTGGGTGCGGGTTAGACGCCCATCTGCGTCGCGAGGTCTCGGATATCCTTGGCCACGACATCCCAATTTTCTGTCGCAGTCAAATTAGTTTTTTGCTCTGGACCATGTTCTGTTGGTCTTGGCCAAAAGGCCGTTTTGAGCCCTGCCTTGCGCGCAGCAGCTAAGTCATCGTTATGCGCAGCACACATCATGACTTCGCTTGGATCAAGCTGCAGAATTTTTGCAACGCCCAGATAGGACTGGGGTTGGGGCTTGTAGCAGCGAAACACCTCGGTCGATAGGTTTAAATCCCAGGGCAGGCCAGTGTATTTCGCTATGTCAGTTAAGAGTGAAACGTTACCGTTGGAAAGTGGAGCAATGATGTATTTGCTCTTCAAACGCGTCAGACCCGCAACGGCATCCGGCCAACCATCTAAACGGTGCCAGACCTTGTTGACATGCTGGCGTTCGGCTTCGGTCATTTTTTCAAGACCGAATTCCGGTAATAGTTGCTCAAGCGATTCACGATGCAGGACGTCAAGGATTGTCCATTCGCGTGCGCCGCTACGGACCTTCTCCATCGAAGGCTGGTAGAGCGAGCGCCATCTCACTGCCAGTGCAGTCCAGTCACACGAGTAACCGTTTTCTGCGCCCCAGCGGGTGAGATCGCGCGTGATACTACCGCGCCAATCCACGACGGAGCCGAAGGTGTCGAACACCATTGCTTTAACACTAGAAGTGAGTGCGCTCATGATTACATTACCGCCGAAGTGCCGCCGTCGAGATTGACGCTGCTACCTGTGACGTAGCTAGAGGCTTCAGACGAAAAGAACGCGACGACATTGGCGACTTCCTCTGCGCGACCCACCCGACCGAGCGGAACCTCCTTGCCCTGTTTCTCGTAAAGCTCTTCGACAGGAATTCCTGCTTTCGCAGCTTTGCGCTCGTGTTGACCGGCACGAATCAAGCCAATACAAACGCTATTGACCAGAATATTGTCCGCTGCAAACTCTTTGGATAGGGCTTTAGTCATCGCCAGGCCTGCCGCGCGCGTGACAGTGGTCGGCATAGATTTCGCACGAGGCTGCTTCGCACCGATATTGGTCACATTGATAATGCGGCCCCATTTGTTTTTACGCATTTCTGGGATAGCCAGGCGTGACAAACGAATTGCAGCAAAAAGTTTCAGATCAAAGTCTGCTTGCCAGTCTTTGTCGGTAACCGATTCGAATTCCCCGGTCGCTGAGGTGCCAGCGTTATTGATCAGGATGTCGATACGGCCGTAAGCCTTGAGAATCTCTTGAATGATGCGCGCGCATTCTGCTTCCTGACTGACATCTGCTGCAATCGCTAGAACGTTGCCGCCCGCTGCACGGATGTCGGCTGCAACCTGATCCAAAAGTTCACGACCACGTGCTGCGATCACGACCGTTGCGCCTTCCTCGGCGAGTTTGATTGCGCAAGCTTTGCCGATTCCTTGTGAGCCGCCAGTAACAAGTGCCACTCTATTTTTTAATCCGAGATCCATTTGATGTCTCCGTTGAAGCGTTTGTGTATGGTTTGTTTTGCGTTGTACCGAAATGTAAGGGCAATGACTAGTTGTTTTCGCTCTCGGCAGCTACTTGTCGCAGGGCCTGTTCGAACGCCTCTGCCGGTTGTGCGCCTTGCAGCAAATATTTATCGTTGATGATGATGGATGGAACGGATTGAATACCCATCGAGGTGTATTTCCTTTGTTGTGCACGTACCTCGGCAGCAAATTCGTCACTCGCGAGGATTTCGCTCGCGCGTTCAACGTCTAGTCCAGCCCGGCTGACAGCGGCCAATACATTTTGTGGGTCATCAAGATCGACCGCCAATTGGAAGTAAGTGACGAGAAGTTCTCGTTTGAGTCGGTGTTGTGCTTGCGGACCATGCTCGAGGCCAGCCCAATGCAACAATCTGTGTGCATTGAACGTGTTGTACACATGCTTGCGTCCCTCAGGATGAAAAGGGTAGCCGACCGCTGCTGCTCGCGCTTTGATGTCGTTCTGTGTGGCCCGCACTTGATCAACGGTCTTGCCATATTTCTGTGTGAGGTGCTCAAACACATCTTGGCCGCCTGGCGGCATATCTGGGTTTAGTTCGAAAGGTTGGAAGTGCACCTCGACCTCGAACGCGTCTCCGATTTTTTTGATCGCCTGTTCAAGACCACCTAAACCGACTGCGCACCAGGGGCAGGCGATATCCGAGACATAATCAATTTTGACTACCATGAGCTTTCCGATTCTGGTGTGGCTGATACGTGATGGATGCTGAGGTCTGCGCCAGCAAATTCATCTTCTGGATCCATGCGCAAACCAAGAGTAAGTTTTAAGAGACCATAGACCACAATTCCGCCAATCAGGGCAATAGCCACTCCTGTGAGTGTGCCAATAACCTGGGCTGTGAGGCTCACGCCACCCATTCCGCCGAGCGCTTTTTGACCAAAGATGCCGGCCGCAATACCACCCCAAACTCCACAAAGACCATGAAGGGGCCAAACACCTAGGACATCATCGATTTTCCAGCGGTTTTGTTCGGCAGTGAAGACGAATACGAATAGGCCGCCTGCAATGAGGCCAACGAATAGTGCGCCAAGCGGATGCATGAGATCCGAGCCGGCACAGACAGCAACCAGACCGGCGAGTGGACCGTTATAACTAAACCCAGCGTCGTTTTTGCCGAAGAACCATCCAGCGAGCGTACCGCCAACCATGGCCATCAGTGAGTTCATCGCAACAAGTCCGCTAATCTTATCGATTGTCTGAGCGCTCATTACGTTAAAGCCAAACCAGCCGACCGTCAGAATCCAGGCGCCGAGAGCTAAAAACGGTACGTTTGAAGGGGGGTGTGCAGAGACACGACCGTCTTTGCGGTAACGACCGCTGCGCGCTCCGAGCATGATGATCGCCGGTAGAGCGATCCAGCCGCCCACTGCATGCACCACAACCGAACCCGCAAAGTCATGGAATTCTTCTCCTGTGAGTGCCTTGAGCCATGGTTGAAATCCAAATGCGTGCTCAGGGTTCCAGGCCATTCCTTCGAATATCGGGTAGATAAAACCAACGAGCAAGAAGGTTGCTAAAAGTTGAGGGTTGAATTTTGCACGCTCTGCAATCCCGCCGGAGATGATCGCAGGGATTGCGGCGGCGAAGGTGAGAAGGAAAAAGAATTTCACCAGTTCAAAGCCGCTCTTTGTTGCGAGCTCCTCTGCGCCCATCCAGAAATTCAATCCATAGGCCAGGCTGTAACCTATGAAGAAATAAGCGATCGTTGAAACGGAAAAATCGACGAGGATCTTAACTAGTGCGTTGACCTGGTTTTTTTGCCTGACCGTGCCAAGTTCAAGAAAAGCAAAGCCGGCATGCATGGCGAGAATCATAATTGCGCCCAAAAGTATGAATAGGGCGTCGATTCCTGTTTTAATGTTTTCCACGTTGATTCCGTATAAAAGTGGTTACTTCAACTAAACCGGTACTAAAATTTGCGCACCATGTTAGCGCAAATGCTTGCTGCACAAGGCTTTGAGACGCATGCCCCATTAGGGTTTTGCTTAGAGATTCACCATTTTGGTGCAACAAAAAACAATCAGGAGAGCAGTCATGCCAAGCACGTATCAAATCGCGACGATCGAGGGTGACGGGATCGGTCCAGAGGTTTGTCGTTCAGCCGTGACGGTACTGAAAGAGGCGCTCGGGGATGGAGTTCTGTCGTTTGACGATTTTCCTGGTGGTGCATCGCATTACGTAAAGTCTGGCCAGGTGCTTCCGCCCGATACGTTCAAGGCTTGCAAGACAGCCCACGCGATGTTGCACGGTGCGGCGGGTTTGCCAAATGTGACGTACCCGGACGGCACGGAAGTTGGCAATGATCTGCACCTTCAGTTGCGTTTCAAGTTAGATCTGTATGCCAATGTGCGCCCGATTAGGCTGTATCAGGGCGATTTTTCGCCATTGAAAAATCGGCAAGCTGGAGATATCGACTACGTTATCGTCCGCGAGAACACCGAGGGCTTGTATGCAAGTCGTGGTGCTGGTGTTTTGCTCCGTGGTGAAGTGTCGACAGACACCCTGGTGCTGACTCGTAAAGGTTGCGAGCGCATCGCGCGATTTGCGTTTGAGTTGTCACGCAAACGCAATGGAGCGCCCTCAGATCACAAGCGACGGATGACGGTCTGTGACAAAGCAAATATTTTGCGCAGTTATGCCTTCTTTCGGTCGGTATGTGATGACGTGGCGGCTGACTACCCGGATGTCGCGATCGACTATGCATATGTCGATGCCATCACCGTGCACTTGGTCAAACGCCCCGAGTTCTATGATGTGATCGTGGCAGAAAACTTGTTCGGTGACATTATTTCTGACTTGGGTGCCGCAACGGTAGGCGGAATGGGTATTGCCCCCTCTGGAGAGCTTGGCGATAACCATGGACTATTTCAGGGGGCGCATGGCTCCGCGCCTGATATTGCGGGTCAAAACATCGCAAGTCCCTTGGCCACAATCCTTTCTGGGTCCTTCATGTTGCGCTGGCTCGGAGACAGGCACTCCGACTTACGTTTAACTGAAGCGGCTAGTCGAGTCGATCGGGCTGTCGAACTTACCTTGGCGCAGGGCAAGGCAATTCCTCGGGATTTGGGGGGGCTGGCTTCATGCTCTGACGTGACGCAGGAAATTTGTCGAAATTTGAAGTAGAGCCTGCAGGTTACGGCGTACTGAGGTTTGCCCGTATAAAATGACAAGTTCGAGCATACAGGCTAGGATTTTCATGATTAAAGCGGTAGCGGGTGAAACAATCGTCTTCCAAAAATCGACGGGTGCGGGGCAGCTAAGAAAGATCCTCGCTTCGGTATGCCTCTTGCTCGCGGTACCTACAGTTTTTTCTCAAGGCGGTCCAGCGGGAGCCCTACCGGTCTCAGTCATCGAGGTGCGTCCCACCTCTGTGCCAAGCACCATCGAGGTCACTGGGCAAGCAGAGGGCGCGAAAGAGACAGAAGTGCGCGCACGTGTAAACGGAATTTTGCTCAAGCGGCTTTTCGTAGAAGGATCGGTAGTGAAGGCCGGTCAGCCACTGTTCCAAATCGATCCCGTTCCATTTCAAAACGCCTTGGATGAAGCGCAAGCGCGCGCTAAGCAAACTGAGCGTGAGGCTGCACGACTGAAAAAGCTATTTAGCCAGCAAGCTGTGAGCCGTAAAGAGTTTGATGATGCAACTTCTCTAAACGAGATTGCGCAAGCGACATTAAAGACTGCTAAGTTGAATCTCGCTTGGACGACTGTGACTGCTCCTGTTGATGGTGTTTCTGGGCGCGCATTACGATCAGAAGGGCATTTGATTACAAGCACTGGAGATGCAGGCTGGCTGACGTCTATCTATCAGGTAGATCCGATTTGGGTTCGCTTCGGTTTGTCGAGTTCGGACGCTGCGCAACTGCCGGCTGGGCGCGCGGATGCTCCGATTGATGCGCCGGTTCAGTTGCTGTTAGGCAATGGACAACTATATGACGAGATGGGCAAGTTGAACTTTCGTTCCGTGTTTATTGATCCTAAGTTGGGCACTCAACAGCTAAGAGCCGAATTTCCGAATCCGCAGCGCAAAATTTTGCCAGGGCAGTTTCTGCGGGTAAAAATCACGACCGGTAGTCTTGATAATGTGTTCCTTGTCCCTCAGCGCGCGGTGATTCAAAATGAGCGCGGCTATATGGTGTGGACTGTCGGTAGCGACAATAAAGTGATTCCGACTCCGCTAAAAATGGGCAACTGGTTGGGACAGAATTGGGTTGTGTTGTCGGGGCTCAAGTCGGGTGATCGCGTTGTTGTCGACCAGATTATTAAAATTCGCCCCGGCGCCTCAGTAAACCCGAAGGTTGTTCCTCTTGAGACTCAGCCGCAAGCTCCTAAGGAAACTCGATGAGCCTTTCGAGCTTTTTTATTGGACGGCCTATCTTCTCGGCCGTGATCTCCATCACGATCGTCATAGCTGGTTTGATGGCTGCGCGCGGATTGCCTATTGCACAGTATCCGCAAATCGCCCCACCGACTGTCATCATTACGGCTAACTACCCAGGCGCCTCAACGGAGACCTTGACTCGAACAGTTGCTGGGCCCATAGAGGAACAGCTCTCTGGCGTTGAAAACCTGCTGTATTTTAATTCTGTCGCGCAGTCCAGTGGCACATTAGTGATTACGGCAACCTTTGAGGTTGGCACAAACGTAGATACTGCAACGGTTAACGTGAATAACCGTGTGAAGATTGCGGAACCACGCCTGCCTGATGTGGTGCGTCAATATGGGGTCACAGCACAAAAGCGTTCGAACGATATCTTGATGGTCGCTGCGATCACGTCACCTAAAGATGAGTACTCCAATCTCTTCTTATCCAACTACGCACTTGTTAATGTGTTGGACGAGTTAAAGCGTTTGCCGGGCGTGGGTGACGCGGCAGTATTAGGAGCCAAAGATTATGCGATGCGGATTTGGCTTATGCCCGACCGTATGGCGCAACTTGGATTAACAGCACCGGATGTCGCCGCAGCAATTGCCGCACAAAACAAACAGAACGTGGCGGGGAAAATAGGACAAGAGCCTGCCCCCGATGGGCAACAACTTGTGTATACCGTGACGGCGAAGGGGCGGCTGGCAACACCTGAGCAGTTTGGTGAAATTGTGATTCGGTCGACGGGTGCTGGCGGCGTATTGCGCTTAAAGGATGTTGCACGTGTCGAACTCGGTGCGGCGGATTACGATGCAAACACTAAGCTCGTTGGTAAGCCGGTTGCGCTGGTAGCGACCTATCTGCAGTCTGGTGCAAATGCACTCGATGTTGCGGAGAGCGTACGTAAAAAAATGCAAGAACTTGAAAAAAAGTTTCCGCCGGGCCTCGAGTATGTGATTCCGTTTGATACGACAAAATTTGTGACGGCGTCAATTAATGAAGTTATCAAGACTCTTGCTGAAGCAATGGTCTTGGTAGCTATTGTTGTCTTTGTCTTTCTGCAAAACTGGCGTGCGACACTGATTCCATTGATTGCGGTTCCGGTTTCGCTGATTGGTACGTTTGCTGGACTATGGGTCTTCGGTTTTTCTATTAACACCTTGACGCTATTTGCGATGGTGTTGTCGATCGGTATCGTGGTGGATGATGCGATCGTTGTGCTTGAGAACGTTGAGCGTCTGATGGCTGAGCGTCAGTTGTCGCCTAAGGATGCGGCGTATGAGGCAATGCGTGAGGTCTCCGGTGCCGTCGTCGCAATTGTGTTGGTGCTGTCTGCGGTATTTATCCCAGTTGCGTTTCTTGGCGGTATTGCCGGTAAGCTTTACCAGCAATTTGCTGTGACCGTGGCATTGGCGGTTGTGTTGTCCGGCGTTGTCGCCTTGACCCTGACGCCTGCGCTTTGCGCCGTGCTACTCAAGCCTGGTCACCATGAGCCTCGTGCGTTTCGCTGGTTTAATCGTGCCTTTTCATTGCTGACAGATGGGTACACAGGGTTAGTTAAGCACACGCTGCATCATCGCATCCTGGGCGCGTCCGTTTTCGGTGCAATCGTCGTCGGCTGTTTTGTCATGTTCCGTATGGTTCCAGGAGGCTTTGTGCCGCCTGAGGATCAGGGTTATTTAATTAGTGCATTAGTTTTGCCCGATGGAGCGAGCTTACAGCGGACCCAGGAAACGGGTGACGCCTTTCAAAAGAAGGTTGCGCAGGATCCGGGTGTTGCTCGGGTATTCGTGATTGCGGGCAATGACATTATTGGGGGCGGACGCCGCACGAATGCAGGGACGATCTTTATTCCTCTCAAGGATTGGGATCAACGCGAATCCTCCTCGGACCAATTGGCGAAAAAATTTACTGGCTTAGGAATGACTTTGCCAGACGGAATGGCATTGGTATTCAATCCTCCGCCCATTCGCGGTTTGGGTTCAGCCGGAGGCTTTGAGTTCTATGTGCAATCAAAAGGCGAACCTTCTGTTGCGAATCTGGCCCTCGTTACAAATAACTT
>JBEDEU010000069.1:0-8587 GCA_041175585.1 Pseudomonadota bacterium
GCTGTTTGGCTCGCGGCGAGAAGGCGGTTGTCTTCCAACATATTGAGCGCTACGGCCCAGTTCTGGTGGGTGTGCAGCACGACGTTCGCGCCGGTAATGCGGTGAATGGGAGCGTGGATACATTGTGCTGACAATTCAACGACACCGTCGCCCTCGAGCGTTTCACCTTTTTCGTTGAAGATCATCATGTCGCTGGCGCGAGCCTCTGACCAGTGACGACCAAAGGGAAGAATCAAGTAACGATCTTTGTGTCCCGGCACAATCATCGTGAAGTGATTGTCGATGCCTTCGTGCAGATCATCCAGGACGGCGAGTCGGTTTGCAGCTGCCAGGTGAATTTTGGCTTGTCGGATTGCATCAATGTTTTGCTTGGTATTGAGGTTGTGTACAGACATGATGTGTCCCTATTTTTATGAGTAGAAAGAAAGAGTTGGTTTGTTATGCGCCTTGGCGCTCGCGGGTGATGTCGGGCAAGAACCACGCGACGACGCCTATTGCGGGCAGGTAAGAGCAAATTTGGTAGACAGTGGTGATCCCATAGGCGTCCGCTAAACCGCCCATGATTGCTGCGCCGAGCCCCCCTAGGCCAAACGCAAAACCAAAGAACATGCCCGATACGAAGCCGACGCGACCAGGAAGTACCTCGTGGGCATAGACCAGAATGGCCGGAAATGCGGAGGCTGTGAGTAAGCCGATAATGATCGTTAAGACGCCAGTCCAGAACAGGTCTGCATAGGGCATCGCCATCGTAAAGGGCAGTACACCAAGAATCGAGATCCAGATCATGGGTCGGCGGCCAATTCGGTCGGTCAGTGCACCACCGAGCAGCGTGCCAACTGCGATCGCCGCCATGAAAATAAATAGTTGAACTTGCGCGGCCTGAACCGGCAGATCAAAGCGTTCGATTAAATAAAAGGTAAAGAAGGATGTGAGGCTCGAGCTATATACATTCTTGGAAAACAGAAGAAGCATCAAGATTGTGATGAGAAACAGCACGCGGCCGCGCGACAGCGATCGCAGATTTTCAGCCGCATGTGCTGCGGCCTGTATGCGTGGTTTGATATTCGCACGATACCAACCACCTACGCGGGTGAGCAGAGCCATCGCGATCAAGGCTGCCACAGAGACCCAGGCAATTGCGCCTTGCCCGTGCGGTAAAACAATGAAGGCTGCTAACAGAGGTCCGACTGCTTGCCCGAGATTTCCGCCTACCTGAAACAGCGCTTGTGCGGTACCAAAACGTCCGCCAGACGCCATGCGCGCGACTCTTGAAGCTTCCGGATGGAAAATTGCCGAGCCGGTACCCACTAAAGCGGCAGCAAACAGCACCGCCGCATAGCTTTGCGCAACCGACAGCAGTAGTAATCCAATCAGCGTGGACCCCATGCCGATCGCTAGGGAGAAAGGCATGGGGCGTTTGTCGGTGTAGGCCCCGACAGTCGGCTGGAGCAGGGATGCCGTTAACTGGAAAGCCAGCGTGATGAGACCGATCTGAGTGAAGTCCAGATCAAATTCTTCTTTTAACAATGGATACAGTGCCGGAATGAGGGACTGTATGAGGTCGTTGAGCAGGTGGCACACACTGAGCGCCACCAAAATCGGCATCGCTGCAGCCTGAGCGCTTGGCGCTGATGGAGGAGGGGTGTTGCTGGTTGGTGAGGCGGCAGTAGTCATCGCCTGATTCTAAGCAGGCCGAGGTCGTTTTGGCAACAGATTATCTGCGCGGGGCATCTATTTCGTTGAGACGCCCCGGGCATCACAGCGGGCTACTCTGCTTTAACGTTGGCTTGAGTAATGACTTTGCCCCATTTGGCAACTTCATCCTCAAGGAATTTAGCGGTCTCGGCAGGGTTCTTTCCCATGGGAATAATGCCAAGCTCATTAAATCGCGCCACGATCTCGGGGCTCTGTAGGGCTTGCGCGACGGCCTTGGAGAGCTTGTCTACGATTGCAGGTGGGGTCCCAGGAGGTGCAAAGTACATCACCCAACTAGAGGACTCAATCGGTGGTCCACCGGCCTCAACAATAGTTGGTACTTCAGCTGCAGCGGGTAGACGTTTGTCTGCAAACATTGCCAAGGCATTGACTTTACCCGCGCGTACCTGCGACATCATAGAACTTGGTACATCAACTAGTAGTTGGATGTTGTTGGCCATCAGGTCCGCCAAGGCTGGTGCAGTGCCTTTGTAGGGGACGTGAATCATCTGAACGCCAGCTGTATGTTGCAATAGTTCGGATGTTAGGTGCGCTGCAGCACCAACACCAGAGGAGCCAAAAGCAACCTTGCCTGGATTCGCCTTTGCGTAGGCGATCAGTTCAGCAACGTTCTTGGCTGGAAACTGTTTGCTTGAGGTAAGAATGAGTGGCGAAATTGCCACGAGCGAGATTGGAACCAGGGCTTTATGGTCGAACGGAAGCTTGCCTTGATATAGCGTCGCGTTAGCGGCGTGTGCCGTTATGGTTGTAAGTAGGGTGTAGCCATCGGGCGCAGCTTTGGCAACAAAATCTGCGCCGATAATCGAGTTTGCACCAGGCTTATTCTCAATGACAATGGGCTGCCCAAGAATAGTTTGTACCTTGGCACTAACGATACGCGTGACGTTATCGGTGTATCCACCGGGGGTGTAGGGGACAACCCACCGAATAGGTTTATTTGGATAGTCTTGTGCGATGGCACTGCCGACTAGCGATGTAAAACAAAGCGCTGTCGCGATAACGATCTTGTGCAGTTTCATTGATGTCCTTTTGCTTGGGTACGCTTTAAAGTGCTGACGACCCGTCAGGGCCGTCAGTATTACAGTAGCGTACAGCGCTTAGGACTATTTGGCAGCGAGGGGATCCCCTAGTATCACCGACTCGTAGGCGTGCAGGGCGGTCGCACCGCCCGTATGCAGGAAGAGCACGTTGTCATCTGCTTTGAAGAAGCCCTTGCGTGACAGCCCAATGAGTCCGGCCATAATCTTGCCTGTGTAGACTGGATCCAGGAGAATCGCCTCAGTGCGTGCCAGCATTTGCACTGCTTCCACCATGGCCGGGTTTGGGAGTGAATACTTGGGACGCCACCAGTCACCATAGGACACGACCGCCTCTTGAGGGACGCGTATTCCGGTCTGAAGTAGATCCATAATCGACTGTGCTTCTTTCAGTACGAGTGGATTTTGGTCCGCTGGATCGCGGCTCACGCCAATACCGACCAAAGGAATGCGAATATTGTTCCCGAGAAAGCCTGCAACGAGCCCACCATGAGTGCCTGAGCTACCGGAGCCCACCACTACATAGTCCATGGGCTGACCCATGTCGAAGAGTTGCTGTTGCAACTCCTGGGCACAGGCAACATAGCCCAAGCCGCCAATCGCGTTTGAGCCGCCTCCAGGGATGATGTAGGGCTTGCGACCTTGGCTACGTGCTTCGGCGGCCATCTTTTCCATCGCTTCGGCCATATTTGTCCCCGCCGGCACAACCGTAATCGCATCCACACCAAGCAAGCGATACATGAAGTTGTTTCCACTCGCATTTGGGTCGTAGCTGTTCGGGATGCGTTCTTCAATCACAAACTGACATTTCAGGCCCTCTTTGACTGCAGCAGAGAGAGTAATACGGCAGTGATTTGATTGGGGTGCGCCGCAGGTAATTAATGTGTCAGCGCCTTTGGCTAACGCGTCACCCATCAAAAATTCAAGCTTACGCGTCTTGTTGCCGCCCGGTGCAAGACCCAGCATGTCGTCACGCTTGATCCAGACTTTTGGACCGCCCAGTGCTCGCGTGAAATTCGGCAAGAACTCGATCGGAGAAAAGCCTTGTGTGTACTGGCGGCGAGGAAAGCGACTGATGTCCATCAATGACTCCAATTATGTGGATGTTTATTCTTAAGCACGACTGAGGTGCGGCCACGGCACCAGACTGGCGCTGATCGAGAGCCAATGTATACCCGAGCACAAGCGCTTGCCAAGTATTAATTACGAATTCATTTATTTTTGTTGACCTTTTGTGATTGAGTGGATAGCATCAATCCGTCACTTTGTATCTAAAAGACCTTAGATTTCATGTTCGCTTACACCATTCGTCGCTTGCTAATGACGATCCCGGTCATGCTGGTCGTTGCGATTTTTGTTTACGGGTTGTTGGATCTCGCGCCTGGCGATCCCGCGGTGTTTCTGGCGGGGGATGATGCAACCCTCGAGGATATCGCACGTATCCGGATGACTTTGGGTCTCGATCAGCCCTTCTATGAGCGCTTTGTTATTTGGTTGGGCAGGGTTCTGCAAGGTGATCTAGGCGTTTCGCTGTTCACGGGCGTATCGGTCACCGAGATGATCGTCCAGCGTATGGCGCCAACATTTACCTTGATGTTGATGACCCTTTGTGTTTCTGTATTGGTGGCGATTCCGCTGGGTGCCATAGCTGCCTGGCGTCACAACAGGGCCTATGACCGCGGGGTCATGATTTTAGCGGTGTTGAGCTTTTCACTCCCAACCTTCGTCGTTGGCTATATTCTCGCCTGGGGCTTAGGCATTGAGTTGCGCTGGTTACCTGTGCAGGGTTACGTGCCGTATTCACAAGGTGTATGGGCATCTATTAAGACCTTAATTCTTCCCACTCTTGCGCTTAGCAGTGTCTACGTGGCTTTAATTACGCGTATCACGCGTGCTACTTTGCTTGAAACCTTGTCGCAAGACTATGTGCGTACCGCACGTGCCAAGGGAGTGGGCAACAAGAACATTCTCTTTAAACATGCCCTCAAAAATTCGGCAATACCGATCGTCACCGTCATCGGCAGTGGAGTAGCCTTGCTCATCAGCGGTGCCGTTGTGACTGAGACTGTTTTTTCGATCCCTGGGCTCGGACGCTTGACGGTAGATGCAATTTTGCGCAAAGACTATCCGATCATTCAGGGTGTGATTCTGTTGTTTAGTTTCATGTATGTTTTGGTGAACCTGCTCATCGACCTCTTGTATCGTGTATTTGATCCGAGGATTAAATACTGATGCGTAAATTTTTCACATTCCTCTTCAAACATCCTACGATCGCCGTAGGGGGTACGTTGTTGTTGGCGCTTATTTTGATGGCCATCTTTGCACCTTGGATCGTTACAAAAGATCCAATGGCGTTATCCCCGATACACCGCGCCCGCGTACCAAGCGAGCAGTTTTTGTTTGGTACTGACCTGTTAGGTCGCGATGTCTTTGCCCGTGTCGTGTATGGAGCGCGTGTCTCGCTCATCGTCGGGTTTACGGTTGCTTTCCTTTCTGCCGTGATTGGAACGATTATTGGCTTGACCTCCGGCTTTGTGCGCTGGGTTGATGCAATTGTGATGCGCATTATGGACGGATTGATGTCTATTCCAACGATTCTTTTGGCGATTGCGCTGATCGCGTTAACGCGTGCGTCGCTGGAGAACGTCATTATCGCGATTACGATCGCCGAAGTTCCCAGGGTTGTGCGCCTGGTCAGAGGGCTGGCGCTGTCGCTGCGCGAGCAACCCTATGTTGAAGCGGCAATTGCGGCGGGTGCTTCACCCGTGCGCGTGGTGTTTAAGCATATTTTCCCTAATACAATCGCAGCACTCACAGTGCAAACAACCTACATCTGTGGTCTCGCAATTCTTGCCGAAGCTAGCTTGTCTTTTATTGGCGCGGGTGTGCCACCATCCATTCCATCCTGGGGCAACATCATGGCGGAAGGCCGTGCGCTATGGCAGATTAAGCCCCATATGATTGCTTTCCCGGCGGTGTTCCTGTCGATCACTATTCTCTCGATCAATATGCTGGGCGATGGGCTTCGCGATGCGATCGATCCCCGTATGGCCAAGAGGATTTGAATATGACAGCTTCAAATCCACATGTAGGAAACTCCGGCAGCCGTGTGCTCGATGTTAAAGGTTTGTCCGTTACCTTTGGCACGGGGGCGGGGACAGTACGCGCTGTTCAGTCTTTAGATTTACATCTCGATCGAGGTGAAACTCTTGCTATTGTGGGTGAGTCCGGTTCAGGTAAATCCGTGACCTCTCTCGCACTGATGCGCTTGGTCGAGTATGGTGGTGGCACGATTACAGAAGGATCAATGCAGTTACACCGCGCCACTGGGCAGTCGGTTGACTTGCGTCATGCTCCCGAAGATATGATGCGTACACTGCGTGGCGCGGATCTGAGCATGATCTTCCAAGAGCCGATGACATCGCTCAATCCTGTTTTTACGGTTGGGTCGCAACTTACCGAAGCGATTATGTTGCATCAGCCAGGTGATATCTCGGCGGCAACGGCTACTGCGATTCGCATTTTGGATCAGGTGCGCATACCAGACGCAAAAGCGATGATGGGGCGCTACCCGCATGAGTTGTCTGGCGGCATGAGGCAACGGGTCATGATCGCGATGGCCTTGTCCTGCAAGCCCTCCGTGTTGATTGCGGATGAGCCCACGACCGCCCTTGATGTCACGATACAAGCGCAAATTTTGCAGCTCATTCAATCTCTTCAAAAAGAGATGGACATGGGTGTCATTTTTATTACCCACGACATGGGTGTCGTGGCCGAGGTCGCAGATCGCGTGATGGTGATGCGTCACGGCAAGGTTGTTGAGCAAAACGACGTGTACAGCTTGTTTGCGCAGCCTACGCACTTGTATACAAGAACGCTCTTGGCCGCTGTTCCGAAACTAGGTTCTATGCGTGGCACGTTCGAGCCGATGCGTTTTGATCTTCCGCTGCAAGAGGGCGACGCGGATCGCGCGCGACCCGAGACCCGTCATGTCAAGCACAGTGAGCGCTCGGCCGACGGTGTACACACGAGCCCTGTCATTTTGAGCGTGAAGAATCTCGTCACGCGCTTTGATATTCGCGGTGGTATTTTCTCGCGCGTGGTCAAGCGCGTGCACGCCGTCGAGCATGTGAGTTTTGATTTGCATGAAGGTGAGACCTTATCGCTCGTGGGTGAGTCCGGTTGTGGCAAGACGACCACGGGGCGTTCCTTGATGAGCCTGACAAAGATTGCCTCAGGGCAGATCCTCTTCGCTGGGAAGCCAATCGTTCAGTCGAGTTCCCAGTCTTTGCGAGAGCTTCGGCGTAATGTGCAGTTTGTCTTTCAAGATCCGTTTGCATCGTTGAACCCGCGCATGCGGATCGGTGAATGCATCAAAGAGCCCTTGATTATTCAGGGTATCGCACAAGGTGCCGAGGCTGATCGTCGCGTGGCCGAGCTGATGGAGCGAGTTGGCCTAGATCCTGCAACGATTAACCGCTGGCCCCATGAATTCTCAGGCGGGCAAAGACAGCGGATTTGTATTGCCCGAGCGCTCTCGGTTAATCCGAAAGTGCTCATCGCGGATGAGGCAGTATCGGCCTTAGATGTGTCTATTCGGGCGCAGATTGTTAATTTATTAATTGATCTGCAGGACGATCTCGGTATTTCTTATCTATTTATCTCGCATGACATGGCCGTTGTCGAACGGGTGAGCCATCGGGTTGCAGTGATGTATTTAGGCCAGATTGTAGAGCTGGGGCCGCGTAATGCGATTTTTGAGAACCCCCAGCATCCCTATACGCGTAAGTTGATGGCTGCTGTTCCGATTGCTGATCCGACGGTTCGCCGAACGCATAACTTAGAAGTCTCGGAAATCCCGAGTCCAGCGAGAGCGCTAAATGATCTTCCGATTGTTGCGCCCTTAGTTAAGGTGGGTGAAGGCCACTTCGTTGCAAAGCACAAGATTGGTGGTGTGTATTGATGTAGTGAACACAGGAGAGTACCGATGGATCGTAGAAAATTCTTAATGACAACGTCCGCCACAGCTGCCACGCTGTCCTCACCCCAGGTCACTTGGGCGCAAGGCTCAGCACCTGCCAAGCTGTTTCGTTGGGTCCCCCATGCGGACTTGACGATTCTGGACCCCATGTTCAGCACCGTCTTCATCACGAACATCCATTCGCAGTTGGTGTTCGATACGCTCTATGGATTAGATAATCAATATCAACCCCATCCTCAAATGGCGGTGGGCCATGTCATGGATCCTTCCGGTCTGGTTTGGAAGATCATGCTGCGCGATGATCTGAAGTTCCACGACGGCTCGCCTGTACGTGCAGCCGATGCGGTGGCGAGTTTGAATCGGTGGGCCAAGAAGGATTTGATGGGCCGCTCGTTGATGGAGGCAACCGAGAGCCTGACTGCCCTAGATGACAAGACGCTCGAATTTAAGCTTAAGAAACCGTTTCCCTTGTTGCTACATGCGATCGCGCGACCAACAGGCAGCATGGCGTGCATCATGCCAGAAAAGCTCGCTCAGACACCTGATAACGTACAAGTTAAAGTCATGAATGGCTCTGGTCCATTCCGTTTTCTACATGATCAGTGGGTGTCTGGTTCACAAGCTGTTTATCAGCGATTCGCTGACTATGTTCCGACCCGCGACAAGACAAAGCCGGAGTTCACGTCTGGACCTAAGATCGTGCACATTGAGCAAGTCCGCTGGCAGATCATTCCCGACCGTGCGACCTCTATCGCAGCTTTACAAAATAATGAGGTCGATGGGGTTGAGCAAGTAGATAGTGACTTCCTGCCGATCTTGAAAAAAGACAAAAACATTACGCTTATCAAGCGCA
>JBEDEU010000070.1:0-8532 GCA_041175585.1 Pseudomonadota bacterium
GTAACAGTACGTGTGTACCAAAGCGCGCCAAAGAAGGCGGCGAAGAACATGACCTCAGAGAAGATAAACCAGCTCATGCTCCAACGATACGAAACGTCGATGCGCTTGCTGTTCAGACCAATCTCAGATTCGTGAATAGCATCGCCGAACCAGTTATAGAGCACAACAAATAAGCCAAGCAAACCAACGAGCACAGCCCACTTCGCTGTATCGACGCCATTGACCCACGCAGAAGCGCCAAGCATCACAACTAATAGGCAGGCGCTAGCACGTACCGGGTGTGCCGAATCGGCTGGCACGTAATAGTAAGGTGCCTCTTTACCGTGGGCAGAGTGGGATGCACTCATAGTGTTCTCCATGCTACGAATAGTTAAATTATTTAAAACTGGACAGCACCCAGCCGACAATTGTCAAAAGGCCGGTCACAAACAGTACTCCAAACAACAAGCCCGCGATCACAAGATGGACAGGATTAAGCTTCGCTATGTCCTCTTGGTAGCCTGACCCTTTTCTCACACCAAACATTGCCCAAGCAATAGCCTTGAGTGTCTGAAAAAAGTTCAGCTTTCGCTGAGCCAACTGCTTGAGATCCTCGCTCATAACTGATTTTTATCCGTTATGTTCAAGCAAAAAAATGCGTATAAAACTGACGACCGATGGTGTACCCAAACAACGCAAGGACGAGCACGAGAAAAACCAAGCCGAGTCGTCTGTTTTTTTTGCGTTGTTCCGGTGTCATCCCTATCGCCTTACTTAACTACTGGGGGCGTTTCGAAAGTGTGGAATGGTGCGGGCGAAGGCACCGTCCACTCCAACCCTTCAGCGCCTTCCCATGGCTTAGCTGGAGCGCGCTCCCCTTTACCCGCGTAGGACTTCAACACGATGTAGAGGAACAAGAGCTGCGACAAACCAAACCAGAATGCACCGATTGTCGCGATCTGGTGAAAATCGGTGAATTGGGCAGCATAGTCTGCGTAGCGACGTGGCATCCCGGCCAGACCCATAAAGTGCATCGGGAAGAACGTGATGTTGAATGAAATCATGCTCATCCAGAAATGCCACTTGCCCAGACGCTCGTCGTACATATAGCCGGACCACTTAGGCAACCAGTAATAGGTGCCAGCAAACAAACCAAACAGCGAACCAGCCACCAACACGTAATGGAAGTGTGCGACCACGTAGTATGTGTCGTGCACCTGGATATCAATCGGGGCCATTGACAAGATCAAACCAGTAAACCCGCCGATGGTGAACACGAAAATAAAACCGACCGAAAACAACATCGGGGTTTCAAACGTCATGGAACCGCGCCACATCGTTGCAACCCAGTTAAACACTTTCACACCCGTCGGGATGGAAATCAACATCGTTGCATACATGAAGTAGAGCTGAGCTGTCACAGGCATGCCGGTAGCAAACATGTGGTGCGCCCAAACGATGAACGACAGGATCGCAATTGATGCTGTTGCGTACACCATTGATGCATAGCCAAATAACTGCTTGCGGGCGAACGCTGGGATGATTGCCGACACAATACCGAATGCGGGCAAAATCATGATGTACACCTCGGGGTGACCGAAGAACCAGAAAATGTGCTGGTACAGAACCGGGTCGCCACCGACCGCTGCGTTAAAGAAGCCCGTGCCGAAGTGACGGTCGGTCAGAACCATCGTGATCGCAGCAGCCAACACTGGCATCACAGCAATCAGGAGGTAAGCAGTAATTAACCATGTCCAACAGAACAAAGGCATCTTCATCAAGGTCATGCCAGGCGCGCGCATGTTCAAGATCGTCACGACGATGTTAATCGCACCCATGATCGAGGACGCACCCATGATGTGCACCGCGAAAATCGTCAGATCCATTCCTGGACCCATCTGTGCGGTCAATGGCGCATAGAGTGTCCAACCCGCCGCCGTTGCACCACCTGGCACAAAGAAAGACGTTGTCAACAAAATGCCGGCGACTGGCAAGAGCCAGAAGCTGAAGTTGTTCATACGCGCAAAGGCCATATCCGAAGCGCCAATCTGCAACGGAATCATCCAGTTCGCAAACCCAACGAAGGCCGGCATGATAGCGCCGAACACCATAATCAGACCATGCATTGTCGTGAACTGGTTGAACAGCTCAGGGCGGAAGAACTGCAAACCAGGCTGAAAAAGCTCAGTACGCAGTAACAACGCCAAAACGCCCCCGACCAACAGCATCGTGAACGAGAAAATCAGGTACATCGTTCCGATATCTTTGTGGTTGGTCGCAAACAACCAACGGCGCCAGCCATGTAGTGACGGACCGTGGTGATCGTGATCGTCGTGTGCATGGTCGTGACCATGCGCGTGACCGTGACCTGCTACGTGATCTGCTGGAATGCTACTCATGTTGGACTCCTATCCCGCTTTAAGCTGCCACCAAACTACTCTTTTGGTGATCAACGCATCTTTACGAACAGCCGCAACAATATGCGGCCGCATCACTCTACAACCAACTATCGCGCTGCCTTAATATCGGCTGGCGCCACCACCGGGTCCTGACCCTTTCCTGCATTGGTCCAGGACGCACGTGTATAGGTGATCACCGCAGCGATTTCAACATCGTTTAACTGCGCTGCAAACGACTGCATTGCCGTACCGGGCTTACCCTTGAGCAAAATCTGAATATTCTCAGCCTTGGGGCCCATCACAAGTTTGCTGGCATCTAGCGCCGGGAAAGCACCCATCACGCCCTTACCGCTACCTTGGTGGCAAGCCACGCAATTTGCTGCGTAGACTTTTTCACCACGAGCAATCAGCTCAGGTCCTGTCCATTCTTTGTTAGGATCATCTGCTTGCGCAGCCAGAAGTTTTTTCTGCTCATCAGCCCATTTGGCGTAGTCGGCTTCAGAAACAACCTTGACAACGATTGGCATGAATGCGTGGTCTTTACCGCAAAGCTCTGTGCATTGGCCGCGGTATTCGCCGACTTTCTCAGCGCGGAACCAGGTGTTACGCACAAAGCCTGGGATCGCATCCTGCTTGACGGCTAGCTCTGGAACCATCCAAGAGTGAATCACATCAGCAGCGGTAACTGCCACGCGGATTTTCTTGCCCACTGGAACAACCAAAGGATTATCGACTTCCATCAGGTAAGTCGGGCTCTTTGGCTCACGGCCCTCAATTTGAGCGCGCGGTGTGGAGAGATTGGAGAGGATTTTCACGCCAGTGGCGGGTCCATCGATGTATTCGTAGCCCCATTTCCACTGGTAGCCCGTGATCTTAACTGTCAGATCTGCGCCGCTGGTGTCTTTCATCGCGACAACAGTACGTGTTGCGGGTAATGCCATTGCAATCACGATCAGGAAAGGAACGACCGTCCAAGCGACTTCAACACCCATGTGCTCATGAAAAGTCGCAGGCTTGTGGCCCTTTGACTTACGGTGCGCCCAGATCGAATAGAACATCACACCAAAGACGGCAACAAAGATCACCAGGCAGACGATGAGCATGAACCAGTGTAGCCACGCTACGTCACGCGCGATCTGGTTAACTCCCTCGGGGAGATTGAGCTGATTGACACGCGGGCCACCCGGCATGTCTTTCACTTGTGCACTGACCGCGCCAATCCAGAACATGGCACAGGCACCCAGCAACCCTCTCAACTTCTTCATGCTTACCTCGAAACACATCGCGCTTCTCTGCTTAAGGGCACTTATGGGCCCCAACAGATAATGCACAAGAATTATTAGAGGACTCACGTCACGGCGATGCCGCACACGTATAAGCCCGCGTATCGTATGGAAACGGGTGGGATTATAGCGGAGGCTCGTCTAGAGTGCTGCACTACAATCGTTTGACCCCACTTGATGACAGATCTCGATGCAACAGTCCAACAGTTTCCCCCCAAAAGCAGACCTTCATCTGCTCTTACAGTCGCTCCTGCAGCGCGCTTCGCAGGCGCCACACTCAGGGTCTATCCCGTTATTTATTGCCGGAGAGCCCTGTGGCACGCTGTTTCCGGGTGCGATCACGACCGTTGCGGCCCTTCCGGGCGTTGAGATAACAAGCAACCGCGTCGACTTCGGGCGCAACCTTTCCGCGGGGCAAGCACTGAATGATTTGTTGGCCGAGATCGCAAATGCCTTAAAGCAGGCGGGGAAAACGCCAGGTTGGCGCAATGAATTACTGGACGTACTGCCCGACAAGGCAGCAAGTCACCCAATCGGTGCGATTGAGCGGGGTGTGATGCGCCCGCTTGGCCTCATCACCCGCGCTGTCCACCTAAGCGGATGGTCACAAGATGGCAAACTCTGGGTCGCGCGTCGATCTCTAACCAAGGCCACAGACCCGGGCATGTGGGACACGCTGGTCGGCGGGTTAGTGAGCGCGGGTGAGCCGGCTGACTTAGCGCTCGAGCGCGAGTCCGACGAAGAGGCCGGACTAGACCCCGCAGACATTCAACATCGCTCGCCCTTGCGCACGATTACACGCATGCAGCGGCAGATCCCTGAAGGGTACCAATGCGAAGAGGTTCTGACCTGTGAGTGTGTACTCACAGACGGCGTAAAGCCAAAAAACCGGGATGGTGAAGTCATGGAGATTGACTGCTTCACCCCGGCAAAGATTTATGAAATGTTAGGTGCGGGAGACTTTACCCTTGAGGCCTCAATCGTGTTGACTGAGGACCTGTGGCGCCGCGCCACTTAAGATTAAGCGCTCAGCGCTGTCCGCATTTTTTTCATGGCGGCCACTTCAATCTGACGGATCCGCTCAGCCGATACGCCAAACTCGGCTGCCAAATCGTGCAGTGTCGCCCCGCCATCGTCTTGCAGCCAGCGTGCACGGACAATGCGCTGTGAGCGCGCATCGAGCTGCTCAAGTGCTTTATCCAGACCCGAACCGTGCATGACATC
The DNA here is from genome assembly GCA_041175585.1 of Pseudomonadota bacterium. Taxonomy (GTDB): domain Bacteria; phylum Pseudomonadota; class Gammaproteobacteria; order Burkholderiales; family Burkholderiaceae_B; genus Zwartia. The sequence goes on from JBEDEU010000070.1 coordinate 4,886, forward strand.
TTCGTCGCGACGGGCCAAAACCTGGGTAGGATCAGCGCGACCGTTGTCTGAAAGATATGCGATCGGTGCATACGCATCGTCGTCATCATTCTGATTTTCAAGTGAAATTTCACGACCCGACAAACGCACTTCCATCTCGCGTACGTCTTCACGACGAACGTTTAAATTCGCCGCAATTTCATCGACTTGTGCTGTATCGAGCGTTTGTCCATCTGGACGCATGCTGCGCAAATTAAAGAAAAGCTTACGTTGCGCCTTGGTTGTTGCAACCTTCACCATGCGCCAGTTGCGCACGATGTATTCGTGAATTTCGGCTTTAATCCAGTGGACTGCAAAAGATACAAGGCGCACGCCGCGTTCAGGATCAAAGCGCTTAACAGCCTTCATCAGGCCGACATTGCCCTCTTGAATCAGGTCCGCGTGTGGCAAGCCGTATCCAAGGTATTGACGAGCAACAGACACCACCAGACGCAGATGCGACAACACCAATTCACGCGCTGCAGCGATATCCTGCTCGTCACGCAAACGGCGCGCAAGCTCATTCTCTTGTTCAGCAGTGAGCATCGGCAGTCGGTTGACTGTCGAAATATAGGCATCAATCGTTCCCAGTGCGCCGGGATTCGATATGGCCATCGCAAGTTGTGAAGGCTGCAGTGTCAAAGCGGTAGAACTCGTTGTCATTAACTTGACTCCTAACCTCGGAGCTTTCGGTGCCAGTTTAGCACTCTGAGCTAGCGAGTGCTAATAAGACGGCTGATTTGCGCAAAAGTTCCGCAATTCTTGCGAGGGTGTTAATCTCACTATGCTCTGGGCGCAAGACTGCCACATACCGCAGCCGCGACGCCCATTCCTGGATTTAGGTATGTCCGATTTAGTCAAATTTCTTTCAAAGATCCTGCTCGCTTGCCTACTCGTCATCGCCGTAGGCTGGGCGACCTACATCGGCGTGCGTTATTACCACGCCGAACAAGTGGCCTACCGCTGGATCTCGGGCCTAGCAGCCAAGCAGGCAGCCTGGGAGAAAAAGATTGCCGATGCGGGTGGCAACACCCTCGCAGGCTATGCCGGACCGACAGAACCCAAGGTAATCGACACGCAAGGGGGCGGCAAATTTTCCGGCCTTTCTTATGATGCAGTTCAGAAACGCCTCTGGACCGTCGTCAATAAACCAACAACATTAATCGCTCTCTCGACCGAGGGCCAAATATTGGCCACTTACCCCGTTAAGGGAATGTCAGACATAGATGGTGTGGCATGGCTAGGCGGGAACAAGGTTGCCCTGGTAAACGGCCGCCGCAACCGAGTGGTCATCGCTGAAGTACCCCCAACCCCGCAGGTTTTGGATGTTACCCGTGCCTTTGCCCTTGTGTTGCGCTTTTCAGAAGGCGAGGACACAAATTATGGCTTTAATGGACTGGGCTATGACCTTAAACGCGATCGTCTATACCTGTCCAAAGAACACAGTCCGCGTGCCCTGTATCGCATTAGCGGCCTGAACAGTCTGCAGTCCGCAGACTCCCGCGGTCTTCGGATCGAAAATATCAGCCACTGGCTCAATGACGTCCCGTTTGCGACCGACCTGTCCTCTGTTGAAGTGGACCCCAATACGGGTCGGGTCTATCTTCTCAGCGAAGAGTCACAGCTCATCGTCCAGCTCGACGGCGACAGTGGGGAAGGTAAAGGCATGCTCTCACTCTCTGCCAAAGGTAGTAAGCCGCTGCCACACCCTGAAGGCATCGCAACGGATGATGACGGCAATATTTATATCGTCAGCGAGCCCAACCTTTTCTACAAGCTAAGAAAGCCCTGATTTAGGGGCTTTGATCTCGCACGATGGCCCGGCTGCCCCGCCTCTACGCCGAGGGTTTTGCGCAACTCGCCCAAGCCCAATTCACACGCCATAACGACGCTGCTGTGCGTTCTTTACTAGAACGCCAATTTGCAGATATTGGACGTTGGCTCAGGCTAGCTCTCGCCGATACAGACACCCTTTTGCACGGCTGGGTGGTAACGCACAGTGGGCTCACGTTACTCGCCACCCCCGGGGATTCGACCAGCCTTGCCAGAGGGTTCCAACAGGTCGGCCGTCACCTAGCGAGTCGACTACAGGTGGGCAGCGTGTTTGAGGGGCGTTTTCACTCCACCATTCCTCAGCCCCAACGTTGGCTATTGCCTTGTTTGATATGGCTCGAACGCCAGCCGGTGCGGGAGGGTCTCATCTCAGACGCAGAGATTTGGCGGTGGTCCTCGGCAGGTGCGCACACCGGCAGCCTTGGCGCCTCTGCAGTTGGCCTGCATCCGCACGCCGATTACTGGAGCTGCGGCAACACACCTTTTGATCGGCAAGCGGTCTATCGCAAACTTTTACAAGATGGCAACGCATCATCGCAAGATGCGAAGCTCGAGGCCTGCTTACGAGGCCAATGGGGCCTAGGCGACGACGCTTTCCTAATCGAGCTCGCCAAACTCGCAAATCGTCGGGTGCATCCCGAGCCCCGTGGCCGCCCCAAAAAGCCGCCGATAGCACTGGGATAGTGCCGAGACCGATGGTGCGTCCCTAATTTAATATCAACAAATCGTCCTCTTTGTTAAATAGGGACGCACCCCAATTATTTTTCTTGCGCTGCCACAAAAGCAAGCGTATTGTTTCGCCCTCGCACTGCAACATGGCACAAGCCCACGGAGCTTTTTATGTCTACCTTCCCTTTGAACTTTCATCCTGCCAAGACGACACGCGCAGTGGCAGCCCCGCAGGCTGGACTTCCCGTCGCGCAGGGTTTGTACTCGCCAGCAAACGAACACGACGCCTGTGGCGTGGGTTTTGTAGCGCACATAAAAGGTAATAAGACGCACGCCATCGTCGAGCAGGGCCTAAAAATCCTTGAAAATCTAGATCACCGGGGTGCGGTGGGTGCCGACAAATTGATGGGCGACGGCGCCGGCATCTTGATTCAAATTCCTGATGCGTTTTATCGGCAAGACCTCGCCAAGCAAAACATCACATTACCTGCTCCTGGTGAGTACGGCGTAGCGATGGTATTCCTGCCAAAGGAAATCGCGTCCCGCTTGGCATGCGAGCAAGAACTTGAGCGTTCAGTGCGCGCGGAAGGCCAGGTTGTGTTGGGGTGGCGCGATGTCCCAGTGGACACAGATATGCCGATGTCACCCACAGTACGCGCCTGCGAGCCCGTCATTCGCCAACTGTTTATCGGTCGCGGCGCCGATGTGATGGTGCCCGATGCACTAGAGCGCAAGCTTTACGTTATTCGCAAAACTGCTAGCCATGCCATTCAAGCCATGGGCCTGGCGCACGGCAAAGAATATTTCGTCCCTTCAGCCTCGGTTCGTACGGTTGTTTACAAAGGTTTGCTTCTTGCCGATCAGGTAGGCCGTTACTACCGAGACCTCGCAGACCCGCTCACCGTGTCTGCCGTTGCACTCGTGCACCAGCGCTTCTCGACCAACACCTTCCCCGCCTGGCCTCTCGCACACCCATACCGCATGATTGCGCACAACGGCGAGATCAACACTGTCAAAGGCAACTTCAATTGGCTGCGTGCACGCGAAGGCATGATGCAGTCTGCCGTACTTGGCGATGACCTCAAAAAGCTTTATCCGATTGTGTACGAAGGCCAGTCCGACACGGC
>JBEDEU010000071.1:0-8403 GCA_041175585.1 Pseudomonadota bacterium
ATCCACGGTTTTGCTTTGAATCAGTCGCATGGTCTCGATGCCATCGCGAGCAACCACAGCTTTTGCCATGACCTCTTGTTCAATTCCTAACTCCCGGATCACCTTGACAAAGTGAAGGCCAACAGTCGCACCTCGAGCGGGGTCAGAAAAAGCAATTTTATTTGCACCTAGGAGAGCCGCTTTTAGATCACTGCCATTGCGTACTATCGGTTTGACTGTTTGAGAAGAGGCGATACCGGCCGCAGTATCCACGAGATGGATTGCTTGGCCATTGGTGAGCAATTTCGACGCGATCGCTTTGTCGATGCGAGGCTTGGTCGTAATTAGGAAGCTCGCATTTGGATCAGAAAGAAACTTTTTTTCTGCAGCGCCCGCTGTATCGAAATCATTAATAATCGAGTGGCCAGACTCCGTTTGATAAGTTTTGCTAAGAGCAATCAAAGGTATCTTGATGCCAGCTGCAGCGTACAGACGATATTCAGCGGCGATGGTGGGCCTGATACAGCACAGAAATAAAGCAACCACGGGAATAAAAAGTTTGAGGTTTCTCATGCTCGAGGATTCCTTTAGAAAACCGTGGCGGCAGATGGATTTCGCTTTTAGTCGATTTTGATTTGTGCTTTTTCAAATACCTTGGCCCAACGGTCTTGTTCAGTCTTGATGAACGCAGTGAATTCCTGTGGCGTATCCCCAATAAGCACCGCACCGTCGTCGAGCATGCGCTTAGATTGCTCTGGCGACTTTAAGACTTTGACGATTGCTTTTTGCAGGCGATCCACAACATCGGTTGGTGTACCGGCAGGAGCCAGAATTCCATACCATTGTGAGGTCTCAAAACCTTTCAGTCCAGACTCATCTAGAGTTGGTACGTTGGGCAGTGCTGCCGAGCGTGTGAGTGGGCCGACTGCGAGCGGACGCAAGGTATCGCCCTTGATTTGTCCGATCAGCGAAGGTAGTCCGTTGAAAGTCGCTTGGATCTGCCCGCCCATGAGGTCGGTCAGCATATTGCCCGAGCCTTTGTACGGAACATGCGTCAACTCAATGCCGGCCTCGGACGCAAAGTACTCCATCGCTAAGTGCCCAGCGCTGCCATTACCGGCTGAGCCGTAGTTAATTTTTTTGGGGTTCGCTTTGGCGTCAGCGATGAGGTCGGCGATCGTCTTGTAAGGACTTTTGCTGCTGACAGCAATCACATTGGGTACTTTAGCGACAAGCGTGACCGCTACGAAATCTTTATTGGGATCGTAAGGGAGTTTTTTGCCGAACAAAAGTTGGTTGACTGCAAGTGTACCTACGTGACCCAAGATAAGCGTGTAACCGTCTGGGTTCGCACGCTTGACTTCAGCCATGGCAATATTGCCCGCGCCACCCGGCTTGTTCTCAACGTAAACAGACTGTCCCAGCTCGGTAGTTAATCCGTTGGCAATTGATCGCGCCACGATTTCCGATGTGCCGCCGGTTGCAAAGGGCACAACGAGTCGTATCGACTTTTCTGGGTAAGCGGCGAATGCGCTGTTCGCAAACAAAAGACCTAGTAGGGCGAGGCCAATTTTTTTCATGAGGAACAACCTTTTAGAAATGGGTAGGGCGTGCACATGAAATGTATCACGCCCTACTTACTTACTTGCGCCAGGTCTTTCCCATTCGGGATGCGATTTGAAACGCTTGCCACGTTGCTTCAACACTAGCTTTGCCTTGACCGGCAATATCGTAGGCTGTGCCGTGAGCTGGAGTTGTAATTGGAATTGGCAATCCCCCCTGGACTGTCACACCTCGCGAAAAACCAAGTAGTTTGATCGCGATCTGTCCTTGATCGTGATACATGGTCACAATAGCTTGATACTCGCCCGCTTGCGCCTTTAGAAAAATGGTGTCGGCCGGAAACGGTCCATGGAAAGGTGCTTCGGTTGGCCACTCCCTTGCTTGGAGTGCGGCAACGGCTGGCGCGATGATGTCGATTTCTTCACGACCGCAAGAGCCTCCGTCCCCGCCGTGTGGGTTGAAAGCCGCGATCGCAATTTTTGGCGTCTCAAACCCGCTCGCAAGCAAAGCCTTGTAGATCAGCTCAGAAGCTTGCACAATCCGCTCTTTGCTGAGGTATTGCGCAACGTCTTTGAGCGGTACGTGTGACGAAATGCGGGAGGTCCATAAGTTGCCGAGTGTGTTGAATTCGCAAAAATAGCCGGTGACACCTAGATGTTCAGCGAAATGATGTAACTCATCCTCGTGCTTCATCCCGCCCATCTTCATCGCCTGCTTGTTGAGCGGTGCGAAGCAGATGGCATCAACGTGACCGGCAAGGGTCGCATCCATACAGGCATCTAGAACCTTCAACACAGACTGGCCATTCAATGGGCTGACTTGCCCCATTTTGACATCGCGCGCATTGATTGTCTGCATCGGCAAAAAAGCTGGCGCATCTTGATTTGAGCGAGCACGCACTTCATCAAAGGAATCGACCGTAACCGTAGGGACCCGTACGTTCGCGATTTGTTGACCATGCTCCCAGAGCCATTGGTCTCCAGCGATAACAACATTAGCCAGTTCGCAGACTGCATGTTTGTCTAGTAGTCGTGCGATCAGTTCTGAACCGATACCTGCTGGATCGCCGAGCGTTAGAACTACAACGGGAAGTTTATTTTGCATGAAAATTTCTCTTATCAATAGAACCAGCGGGCGGGAACCATCACTAGCGCGGGGAATAGAATGAACAGTACCAGTAAGAGCACTTGGGCAAGTAAGAAGGGCATCACACCTTTTGTGACACGCCCCAAATCCTCTTTCGCGATGCCGGCGACGACATTCAATACGGTACCGACAGGCGGTGTGAGCAGGCCGATGGCGTTATTCATGATGAATAGCACACCGAAATAAACCGGATCAATACCAGCTTGCTTAACGATTGGCATAAGAACGGGCGTTAGGATCAGCACAGTCGGCATGAAATCTAATGCAGTACCGATGACGATCACCAGCGCCATCATCATGAACATCAATAAAATCTTGTTGTCCATGAATGGGCGTAATAGCTCACCAACTTGCTTTGGAATTTCGGCGATCGTGATAAGCCAGGCAGACACCATGGCACAGGCTACTAAAAAAAGCACGACGCCAGAAGTGCGCGCTGCAGAGAGCATGAGCTTAGGTAGCTCGGTGAGTTTGAGCTCTCCGTATATCAGCCATCCGACCAAGAATGAATAGACCACAGCCACGACGGCCGCCTCGGTTGGTGTGAAGACGCCAAATTTCATGCCACCAATAATGGCAAGTGGCAGTAGCAACGCCCAAAAACCATCTTTTAATGACCTTAAAAATACACTCAAACTAAAGCGACTAGCGAGTACAGGCGGAGCCTCCTTTTTGGCACACCACCACCAGGTAGCCCAAAGTGCCGCACCCATCATGATGCCTGGCACAATTCCTGCCAAAAATAGTTTTGTGATGGAGATGCCGCCCGCCACGCCTAAAACGACAAAGCCAATCGAAGGTGGAATGATGGGCGCAATAATGCCACCGGAAGCGATCAGGCCTGCAGACCGCGGCACGTCATACCCTGCTTGACGCATAAGGGGAATGAGAATCGCACCTAGGGCTGCAGTATCGGCCACGGCCGAGCCGGAGATGCTTGCCATAATTAGCGCCGCGATAATCGCCACATACCCGAGGCCACCTCGTACGTGACCGACTAACGACTTAGCCATCTCAATGATGCGCTTAGATAAGCCGCCTGCATTCATGAGTTCGCCGGCCAACATAAAAAATGGCACGGCCATCAATGGGTAGTTATTAGTGCCCTCGATTAAATTCTGCGCAAGAATTTGCGTATCGAAATTCCCCATGAAGACCATCAGCACTACAGCACATGTGAGCAAGGCAAAAGCAATTGGCATGCCAAGCGCCATGGCACCCAACAGAGAGGAAATGAAGACCAAGATCGTCATGGCTATTCCGCCCCTTGGTCTTGGTTAGGAATGAGTTCTGCGGCTTGCATCTGCCCGGTGGCTTGTCGCCAAAGCGAGCGACACAAAATAATAATCATCCCAGCGCTACAAACTAACAGCCCAGAAAAAACCACGCCAAGCGGTATTCCCGTCACGGGTGCGCGGTCGGTCATTGCGATTGTGACTTGCTTCCAGGTGCCGTCTGTTAATAGCACGCAACAGACTAGCATCACGCTATCCGAAACAAATCGAGCGATCCGCTGCCCTTTAATTGGAAGCGACGCTACAACGCTGGTCATGCCAAGGTGCGCGCCTTCTTGCAAGGCCAGCATCGCAGCTAAAAGAGTGATCCACATGAACAGAAAGCGGGAGGCTTCTTCCGAAAAAATAATTCCAGAATTAAATCCGTAGCGCAATACAACGTTACCAAATACGAGTACCACCATGGCACCCAGAAACACGATGAGTGTCCATTCGATAAATTTCCGGACAACTTTATCAATCACGCTGATTCTCCATCCGGACAGTCATCGAATAAAACCGGACTGCATTGTCGTGCCAGATCGCTTGGCGAGCTGTGCCACCAAAGGGTGAAAGTATTTGTGACATCGCACGAATGAGGTCGCGATAGCTAATCCGCAAGCTTGCAACGGGGAAGTTACTGCCAAACATGCAGCGCTCGGGACCAAACATAGAAACGAGATCGCGCACAATAACAGTGTTGTCTTCGATGCGCCATGGCTCGCCGCGCAGTCCAAGCTCGGATAGTTTGACGTGAACGCCGTTTGGGAGATCCGCGAGTGCTTGCATGCCTGCTCGCCATTGCGCGAGCCCTGCAGGACTGCGATCCCAGGGGAGCCCAGCATGCTCAATGACAACTTGAGTGTGCGGATGTTGTTTGAGTAGACTTGCTGCTTCAAGTAAGTGCCAGTACGGGACACGTAAGTCCCAGATCAGACCGCGCTGCGTTAGCTGTTGCAAGCCGGCATCCCAGCGTGGGTCTTGTAGAGAGCCCGCCATATTACAAACTGATTCATTGGCGAGGCGGCTGGTCACAGGTTTGAAGCGAACCCCTCGAAATAGCCCATATTGCCTATGCGCGTCGAGTTGTTCCGCACAGTCGTCCGCGAGTAAGTTCACATACCCAATGATGGCGTTCGGTATAGCGCTTGAGCGTGCCACGTCCGCAACCCATGCTGTTTCCGCGAGTGCCTGGCTGCGATCGCATTCTGCCTCAATGTGGACCGTCGCAGTAACTGGTAGGTCTCCCCAGCAGGAACGAAAGGTATTGGGTAAAAAATCTCGGCATAAGGGCTCGTAGTCACCCAGAATAAAGGTCGATGCGTTGTATTCGTCTTGTAGCCAAGGGTACCGGATGCTAGCGTTTAAATCCCATAGATGATGGTGGGAGTCTGCGATCGCATCCGGCAGGAACGACTGTGTCACGATACTTTACTTTGCAATAGCTTCGATCTTCTTAAGAACGTCATCACCGTTTTTCTCGATGAACAGCTGGCGTGTCGGTTCGCGGACAATTGCACGAATTGCGGCACGATCAGGCGCCTCAACAATCTTCATGCCTTTTGCACGAAGTGCGTCAACGGCGGCCTGCTCACCCTTAGCGTTCAGCTCACGTTGAAACTTTGCAGCGCTTGCAGCTTCTTCAAGCAGAATTTTCTGATTCTCTGGCGTCAATGAGTCGAAGCGCTTTTTGTTCATCACTACAATCAATGCCGTGTAAGCATGGTTGGTGAGCGAGAGATTTTTTTGAACTTCGTACATTTTCGACGAGAGCATCAATGAAGGTGGATTCTCGTGACCGTCAATCGCACCAGATTCAAGAGCGGCAAAGACTTCACCGAAGGGCATAGGCTGCGGATTGGCGCCAAGCAGTTGGAATGCCTTGATATGCGCAGGATTTGGTGTCGTGCGCAGCTTCAGACCTTTGATGTCAGCAGGTTGGTTGACGGCGCGTTTGTTATTTGCCAAGCTGCGAAAGCCAACTTCCCAAAAGGCGAGGCCTTTCATTTGATGATTTCCAAGCTCGTCGAGTAACGAGCGGCCGACATCGCTGTCGAGCGCTTTGTAAGCTTGTTGCGCGTTGTCGAACAAATAAGGCAAATCAAACACGTTGAGTTTGGGAACCATACCGGTAAAGAATGGGTTGCCAGAGGTTTCCATATCGATCGTGCCCCCGCGAACGCCGGCGATCATTGCGCCATCGTTACCGAGCTGATTATTACCAAACACCTGGATTTCGATCGCACCTTTTGTGCGTTCTTTGACTTTTTTTGCAAACTCTAATGCGGCGACATGTTGTGAGTCTGTGTCGGCGTGAGCGTGACCAAAGCGCAATTTGATTGGGGCGGTTTGTGCGAAACCAACGCTCGCATAAGCGGTCAACAGTGCGATGCCTGCGAGGCGTGCCAAGTGCTTCTTCATGTTGTCTACTCCATATAGGTTTGATTTGTTTTACTAGCTGATTCATTCTAGAGAGCAAATTAATTCCAGTAAAATGAAACTTGATCATTAATTGATATCTAAAAGTTATCATTTATCCCATGTCGAATTTTGCTCATACCCTACTGAATCGTTTGCGGATGCGCCAAGTTTCATTGCTCCTAAGTATTCAAGAGCACCGCACTTTACGGGCTGCGGCGCAGGCGATGGGAATGACCCAGCCCGCCGCGACAAAAATGTTGCATGAGCTGGAAGACGCCTTGGGCACCAAGATCTTTGACCGTACCGGACGGACGCTGACTCTGAACGCAGCCGGGAAAACTGTACTCGGCTTTTTTCAGGGTATGCGAGGTAATTTGGAGTCGCTCGCACGCGAGCTTGATGCGATGCAGAGCGGCATTCATGGGGTTTTGTCGTTGGGCAGCATCATGGCTGCATCCCCTGCAATCCTCACGGACGCTTTGATTGCCATGCGCCGCTCCTTTCCCTTACTGTCGATCAACATCTCTACGGGTACTAGCGATGTGCTGATCGAAGCATTGAATCAGGGAGAGCTTGATTTGGTGATCGGCCGTATCGTGAGCGTCAAGCAAGAAGACTATATTTTTCGACCTATCGCTAACGAAGCGCTGTCGATAGTGGGTGCTGCAACACATCCTTTGGCGGGCAAGTCCAAAATTACTCTAGATGCTCTGCATCGCTATCCATGGATCTTGCAAGGGCCGGGCAGTCCCATGCGTACTGTGATTGAGCAAGAGTTCCGCAGCCAGCACCTGACATTGCCCACTAACTTAATTGAGACCTCTTCGATCCTGACGACTGCTGATATCGTTGCACGCACGGAGATGGTTGCGGTCATCCCCGAATCGGTAGCCTCGATTTTTTCGGATAGTGGTCGTATCAAGGTTCTGCACTATCAAATCAAAAACCAGCTAGAGCCTTATGGCAGTCTCATCCGCGCCGAGAGGCCTTGCTCTCCGGCAACCAAAGCATTTTTGATGATGCTTCATCCGGAGAGCTAGGCTGTCTTTACTTGCCCCAGCGCAATACAAGTGGGTCTAAGCGTTTTGCTGTCTCTAGCAAGCCACTGCGTACAGCAGGGTTCATGGCTGGGAATGGATGCCGTGAGGCGTCCGATGCGATGATGCCGCCGGCCTGCATCAATGCTTTGGCTGACAAAATCCCACCTTGGCGATTCTCATAGTTAATGAGTGGGAGCCAACGTGTGTAAGCGACAATCGCTTTTTCGCGATCTCCCGCGAACCACGCATCCATGATCTGCCGGATGCCATCGGGGTAACCGCCGCCTGTCATGGCACCAGTGCAGCCCGCCTCAAGATCGGGGAGCAAAGTAATCGCTTCTTCGCCGTCCCAGGGGCCCTCAATCGCTGTGCCACCCAGCTTGATGAGTTCGCGTAGCTTGCTTGCTGCGCCGGGGGTTTCAATCTTGAAGTAAGCAACGTTCGCAATCTCGGTGGCCATCTTCGCTAAAAAAGCAGCCGATAGTGTCGTACCACTGACGGGAGCATCCTGGATCATGATCGGGATGTCGATTGCATCAGACACTTTTGAGAAAAACTCGTAAATATTTTGCTCAGGTACTCGAATTGTGGCGCCATGATAAGGGGGCATGATCATGACCATTGATGCGCCAAGCTCTTGTGCGCGACGACTGCGTTGCGCACAAATCAGAGAGCCATAATGCGTTGTCGTAACAATAACGGGCACGCGACCTGCTACGTGTTGCAGAATTTCTCTCGTGAGGGTATCTCTTTCGTCGTCTGAAATTGAAAATTGTTCAGAGAAATTAGCCAAAATACATAGCCCATTTGATCCGGCGTCGATCATGAAATCGACGCAGCGCTTTTGGCCTGGAATATCGAGTTCGCCCGAATCTTTAAAAATTGTCGGAACAACAGGAAATACGCCTTTATATCTGGGTTGCGAAGCCATATTCATTACTCGATGATGTTGAAGTCTTTCAGGAATTCAGTCTTGAGTG
>JBEDEU010000072.1:0-8379 GCA_041175585.1 Pseudomonadota bacterium
GTTTGCAGGTGACCGCACAGGCAGTCAAGTCTCAAATCGGGTCTGGTTCCTTGCCCGTCGAGCGCTTGCCTTCAGTTGCCCTTGCTATTGCAGCGTTGGACCGTGCGAATGAAAAGAAAGTCGTTCGCTTGGAACGACTGTTGCGAGGCTCCGACACCGCAGTGATTGGTCGAATTTCAGAAAAGACCTTGTTGCTTGATTTGCGGTGTTTGACCGACGACAAAGTGTCGGTGCTGCGCGAAACAATGTTGGCTGCGGCACAGCGTTTAGGCACGACAAAATGATTATCGGCACCGCCGGACATATTGATCACGGTAAGACCTCTCTCGTCGAGGCCTTGACGGGTGTCAATGCCGACCGTCTGCCCGAAGAGAAGGCGCGTGGTATCACCATTGATTTAGGATTTGCGTACACGCCAACTGCATCAGGCTCGATCATTGGTTTTGTCGATGTTCCTGGGCACGAAAAATTTGTGCATACGATGGCTGCGGGTGCGATCGGAATGGATCACGGGCTGTTGGTCGTTGCCGCCGACGATGGCCTGATGCCACAAACGCGAGAGCATTTGCGCATTCTGGATATGTTGGGCGTTCCCCAGTTGTCAGTTGCTATTACGAAAGTAGACCTTGCCGATGCTGACCGCGTTGAGAGTGTCACACGCGAAGTACTCGCCTACGTGGCATCGACGCGTTTTGGTGACGTCAGCGCGTATTCTGTCTCTGTCAGAGCGCAGGTAGGGATCGATGCGCTGCGAGATGCTTTATTTTCTTTGGGTATGCCAGCGTCCACCGATGCACCGGCCTATTTTCGCCTAGCGATTGACCGCGTGTTTGTCGTCAAGGGGATGGGTGTTGCAGTGACTGGTGCAGTCATCGCTGGGCGCATTGCAGTTGGTGATCGAGTGCGACTTGCCCATGCAGGAGTTGAAGCGCGCGTGCGTTCGATTCATGCGCAGAACCAGTCAGCACAGCACGCTAGCGTTGGTGAGCGCTGCGGTATTGTTTTATCGGGTGTAGAGCTCGAACAAGTCACGCGTGGCGACTGGCTTGTCGCGCCTGAGCTGGATTTGCAGTCGGTTCGTGCGGATTGTCTAGTGACTGTGCCGCATGATGCAGAGCGTGGCCTGAAAGATGGTGAGCTTGTATTGTTGCATCATGGCTGTCAGCAAGTTTCTGCACGCTTGATTCTATTGGATTGCGCGCAGGTGGGAGCTGGACAAGAGGCGTGGGCACAAATTGTGTTGGATCGACCCCTTGCACTGTGTTGGCATGATCGGCTGGTTTTGCGTGATACGAGTGCGCGCCACACGTTAGCTGGTGCGCAGGTCATGGATGTTGCTCCACCCGTGCGCGGCCGAAAAAAGCAAGAGCGGTTGGGGGTGCTCTCGTTGTTGCGAGAGCGTGATCCAGTACACGCGCTGATATCCTTGATGCAACATGCGCGTAGTCCGCTTGATCTCACGCATTGGGCCGCGGCAATGAACCGTAGCGGCGAAGAACTATTGCGCTTGCTTGATCCACATCTTGCGTTGCAGTTACAAAATGATGCACAACAGTTGGTGTTAGGGTTCGCAGCGCAAAATGATCTTGTCGCGCGGGTAAAGACGTGCCTCGATGGGTTCCATGTTTCGGATCCTGATGAGCCTGGTTTGGCGCACGAGCGCTTAAGACGGATGGCTGTGCCTGAGCTTGAGGCATCGGTTTTTAAAGCCTGGCTAACGGGTCAGATTCAAGCAAGTACTTTTGCGCTAACCGGAAATTTTGTCCACGCGGTTGGACATAAAGTTGAGCTCTCAGGACCCGAGCGCATTCTGTGGGAGAGGGCGCTTCCCAAGCTCCTGGATGCAGGATTCGACCCACCGTGGGTGCGCGACATCGCTGTCATGGTGAATGCGAGTGACGATGAGATTCGATTGCTATTCAAAAAGCAAGCGCGTACCTCTGCACTGACACAATTGGTCAAGGATTTGTTCTATCCTGATGCAACCATGGTACGGATGGCCGAGATGATTCGGGAAACGGTGGCAGAGCAGGGCTTTGTTAGTGTGATTAGTTTTCGCGATAAGCTTGGTATTGGACGCAAACGGGCAATTCAAATTCTCGAAGCCTTTGATCGGGTCGGCTTGACGCGTCGCTTAGTTAGCTTGGGTCGATCGAGTCGTACGGCCGAAAAGGATCATAGAATACTCAGAAATGCTGCGTTGTATAGCGTAGCTAAGTAGGAAGTCGTTTTAGTCGTTATTGTGATGTGTATGAAGGAAGAGTGTCGCTCCCGGGTGGGACGTCCGGACTTCAAATCCGGGAAGGGCTGTCGTACAGTCCTTGGTGGGTTCGACTCCCATACTCTTCCGCCAATTGTCTGCTTGACGGGGTGCGGCTGTGGCTGAAGTTCGGGGTTGTGAGTTTCCAGATGATTTAAGTTACGACCAAGAACTCAACGTCTGGTTTCGGGACCTGGGTGCTGGACGGTTCGAGGCCGGGCTGACTGCCTTTGGGTTGGCGCTTGTCGGCGATCTGTACATGTTTAATCCACGTCCAGTCGGACGTGAGATCGAGGCGAACAAGGCGTTTGCACTTGTGGAAGTGGCAAAGACAGTGTTGTCTGTCCGCTCGCCGTTTGCGTGTGAGGTGCTCGAGGTGAACGAGCCACTGACTGCAACGCCTATGAAGATTAATCGCAGCCCCTACATGAATTGGCTATCCCGTCTTGTCGCGCAAGACCCTGGTGAAGTCCAGGCGCTTCTACTCAATGGTACGGCGGTGGCAGTGCGAGCCAATGAACTGATGGATCTGCACCAAATGACATCCTTTGCTGACTATAAGCCGGATCAGGGAAGGTGATGAAACTTGTGATTCAGCTCTGGCAGACCGGTGCGCACGATCCGCAACACGGCGCGACGCCGTTCATGATCGCTGCAAGCGCCGCAGCGATGGACGTAGAGGTAAGCATCCACGCGCTAGGCGCCAGTGTTGAACTATTTCAGCAATCGAATACTGCTAGACACACGTCCGTGGCACCCTTAGGACGTCCGCTTTCTGCGTATGTCGAGGATGCCTTGCGCAGTGGCGTACAGATTGCGTTATGTTCCACAGCGATGCGAGATCGTGGCTTGACCGCCGCCGACATGATTGCTGAAGCACAGGAGGTGATCGGGATGGTGACCATGTTAGAGGCCTCCTTGGATCCGAACTGCAAGATCTTGGTCTACTGAAGTCTTTGCCAAAACGCTGGCAAGAAACATTCGGCTACCAGTAAGGGTTGACCAGAGCGCCAAAATACTGAACGGCGTGCGAGTAACGGCAACGTTGCCTTGTTGGCTAGGTTACCTTGTACGGTCTGGAATAACGCACTGCGGCGCATTAGGCGCGCCACCTCAAAATCCGAGCGTCGGATTGAGGCGTCGTGGTAGAGCATATCTGCCAGCGGACGGGTACGCAGTCTTCGGATCCCTTGCCATACTCCGTGCGAAGCGCGCAAGGGCGTCAGGCTGCGCGCAACAATGCATTGGATCCCGTCTATGCGCATGACGATTTCCCTGGTCCAAACAGGTTGTCCTGCAGGTCTTCCAAGAACACGACTGTCTTCGGAAGTGAGGCTGCGGACCCGTTCGGTAAGTACGCTCAGCTCAAGAGTGCCTAGCTGCCGCAGTGCTGTGGTGAGGGCGCCCGTACGCATTAGCCATTGTTTTTGCGTGGCGCTCAGGACTGGAGGCGGACGACTGTTCCAGCGATGGTCTGTAATGGGCTGCTGCATAGCTGTATTATCGCAACTTATGGAAAAAGTGCGGATTTCTAAATTGATGGCGGAACGCGGCATGTGTTCCCGGCGAGAGGCGGACAGCTATATCGAGCGAGGCTGGGTCAAAGTTGATGGCGTTGTCGCAACCCTAGGTGAAAGAGCGACTGCGACGCAGACTATTACCCTGGATAAAAATGTTGCGTCGCAACAAAGCGCCCGCGTCACCATCCTGATCAATAAGCCCATGGCCTATGTGTCCGGGCAGGCGGAGGACGGCTATACGCCCGCGGTAGCCCTTGTTACAGCAGCCAATCGCGCTCGTACTGATCGAAGTCCGATAAAGTTTGATCGAACCCAACTGCGCGGACTTGCCGTGGCCGGACGGCTGGACATTGACTCCACGGGGTTATTGGTTCTTACCCAAGATGGGCGTGTTGCGCGCACGCTGATTGGTGAAGATTCAGAGATTGAAAAAGAGTATCTCGTTCGGGTTCAAGGCAAGCTACGGCCTGGTGGCCTTGAGCTGCTCAATGAGGGTCTTTCGCTAGACGGCAAGCGTTTAAAGCGTGCACATGTGCAATGGCAGAATGATGACCAACTGCGATTCATTTTGCGTGAAGGCAAGAAGCGGCAGATCCGGCGTATGTGTGAGCTAGTGGGTCTGACCGTGTTAGGGCTTAAACGCGTGCGTATAGGGCGCGTGATGTTGGCTGACTTGCCTGTGGGGCAGTGGCGCTATCTAGGCCAACACGAAAGCTTCTAATACAGTGGTTTCTTGAAGACCAGTATCAACGCGTCATTTATCGAGGAAATCCAGTTTATACGCGGCGCGCGCATCGGTGCCGAGGGTACTGACTAACCAAGGTAATGTTTGCTTGAGCTCAGCGTTTAATGTCCAAGGCGGATTAATAATAAACATTCCGCTGCCGTAAAGACCGAGTCCGTCTGAAGCTGGTTTCTGTATCGATAGGCTAGCGTGGGTCCAGCTGTTACCCGCAATGCGTTCGAGTTGTCGCGGCAGGTCTTGCGCTTCGCGACGTAACACTTGTGGGTACCACACGGCATAACATCCCGTTGGAAAACGTTGCATCGCGTCTTTGAGTGTTACGACGACTTGTCGATAATCGTTTTTGTCTTCGTATGATGGATCAATCAACACGATAGCTCTGCGGCTGGGTGGCGGGATGTGAGCTTTCAGTCCAGCGAATCCGTCATCCGGGTAGAGACTGGTTTGACGCAGGCTAGTGGAACCGCGATGTTCGAGGTTAAGACGCAGGATATCTGCTTCGCTCGGATGCATCTCGAAGAGTCTTAGCTTGTCTTGTTCGCGACAACTTTCGAGCGCAATCCAAGGAGAGCCAGGATAAATCCTTAGCTCGCCATCGGGATTCAACCCTTTAATCAGATCGAGATAATGCAGCACGGCAGCCGGCGGGCTTTTAGCCTGCCATACCGGAGCGATGCCACCCAAGTATTCACCCTTTTTCTGTGCCCATTGGCCTTCCAGGTCATAAAGGCCAGCACCTGCATGCAGATCAATAAACCAGTAGGGAGTTTCCTTCTGATTGAAGTATCGGAGAATTTGGGTCAAGACGATGTGTTTAAGTACATCGGCATGGTTGCCAGCGTGAAAGCCGTGGCGATAACTAAACAAAGTGTTCTCCGGAACGATTCATACAAAAACTACTTGGGTTCAATGCGATCGAGTGCATCAGTAATCAAGGCATCAATGCCCCAGTCTAGCAACTCGTTGGCGCGAATGGGATCATTGACGGTCCATACAGCGATTCTCAGACCTGCCCCCCGTAACTCGGCGATTAGTTCTTGTGTGACCAGTGTGTGCTTGAGGTGGATTGAGACACACTCAAGCTCTGACACGGTGCGTTGCCAGCCTTCGGTCAGTGATTCCGTAATCCAGCCCCTGGGCAGGTTCGGAACCGCTTGTTTTGCTGCACGCAGACTCTCTATCGAGAAGGATGACAGAAGCGGTGGAAGGGCAGCATTAGCCCACAAGGTCTGGGCCAACTCGGCCACGCGCGCTCCCGTGAGCGCCTCGAGCCCAGGAGTCGGTTTGATCTCAATATTGCTGGCCATACCAACAGCCTGCGTGTAGCGGGCGATCGCCTCTAGCGTCGGCACGGTTTCGCCTGCGAAACTTGGGCTATACCAACTGCCAGCGTCCAGACCCGCAATGTCGGCAAAAGTTAGATCGCCGGCCGAGCCTTTACCGTTGGTTGTCCGATCCAGAACGGAGTCATGCATCAGTATTGCGACACCGTCTGAGGACAGTTTTACGTCATATTCGGCCATTTTGTAGCCAAAATGGGTGCCGGTTCGCATGGCGCTCAGGGTGTTTTCGGGGGCTAGCGAGCCACCGCCTCTATGGGCCACAAAAAGGGGGTATTTCCAGGATTGGGCAGGTGTCATCGTAAAACGTCACGTAGCAAGGGGTAAGGCTGCAAGCATAACGCACTGGGTGGTAAACTTGCCCCCGCTCAGTCTTTAGGTAAGCGACCTCTACATGTTTGACTTTATCCGCAATCACCGGCGCTGGATGCAGCTAATTTTGTTGCTGCTCATTCTCCCGTCGTTCGTATTTTTTGGTTTGGAAGGCTACACGAGCTTTATGGCCAAGGAGCCTGAGCTCGCCTCGGTTGATGGGCAACCCATCACTCTCGGCGAATTCAACCGTGCCCGGACAGCTCAGCTCGAACAGTATCGCTCGGCTCTGGGTGCGCAGTTTGACCCAGCCGCCTTTGATACGCCCTTATTTCGCGAGCAGTTACTGAACTCTCTGGTTGATCAGCGAACCGTTGCTGCTGCAGCCAGTAAAGGTAAGTATTCGGTATCCGATGAAACCTTAAGGCGCACCATCGCGGCGATTCCCGCTGTTCAGCAAGACGGACAATTCTCTTCCGAGCGCTACCGACAAGTTTTAGCGGCGCAAGGTATGACACCTGCCTCCTTTGAGCTTGGCCTGCGTCGTGATCTGGCGATCGCCCAGGTGCTACAACCCATTGGTTTAACAGCGCGTGTACCGACCGACGTAGCGAAGAACATCCTGGCGCTTGTTACCGAGAAACGTGTTGTTGCCCGTCAAGTATTTTCCGCCGAAAGTTTCGTAAAAGACATACAGGTCAGTGACGCAGATATCAAAGCTTGGTACGACGCTAATCAAGAACAACTGCGTATCCCTGAAAATGTAGACGTGCAGTACCTCGTTTTGAACGAAGAGGCCGCAACAAAAGACGTCAAAGTATCTGACGCGGATATTGAAAGTTTTTATAAACAAAATCAGGCACGCTACGGTCAGCCCGAGCGACGCCGCGTGAGCCATATTCTGATAGAGGTACCGGCTGCTGCGGATGAGGCAACCAAGGCTAAGGCCAAACAGCGTGCGGAAGACATCGCGAAGCGCGCTGCCGCGTCTCCGAAGGATTTTGTAGCGCTTGCCAAAGAGTTTTCCCAAGACAGTGGCTCAGCAAGCCAAGGCGGCGATCTCGGTTGGATTAGCAAAAACATGTTGGTCCCACAGGTTGAACAGGCAGTTTTCGGCCTTGACGCTGGCAAGATTTCTGGCGTGATCGAAAGTCCATTTGGTTTTCATGTGTTGAACATACTTGAGCTTCAGCCCGCCTCGGTTAAGCCTCTCGCTGATGTCAAAGAAGACGTTGCGGCGGAGATCCGTAAGCAGCTAGCAGCAGAACGCTTTGCAGATATGGCGGGAAAGCTCACCAACCTGGTCTACGATCAGCGCGATAGCCTCAAGCCAGTTGCGGATGCGCTGAATTTAAAGATTAATACTGTGAAGGGTCTCAGCCGTGAAGGTTTGTTACCTGCACAGCAGCGGGATGGTTCGGACTTCCCAACTGAGGCTGAACAAACGATTGTCGGGAATCCGAAAGTACGTCAAACGGCATTTTCGAATGATGTGCTCAAAGAGAAACTCAATTCTGGCGTGATTGAGTTGTCACCCGATGTGATTGTCGCATTGCGGGTTGAGGCTGTGCATCCTGCACGTGTGCCAGCGCTAGATACCGTTTCGGCACGTATTCGGGATGTGTTGATTTCGGAGCGCGCATTGGCGGCGGCAGAAACAGCCGGCAGTAAAGAGCTTGAGACGCTTAAAGCGGATAAGCCTGCCGAGCCTTCTGGTTTTGCGCCTGCAATGACAGTGACACGTCAATCGCCGGAAAAACTAACACGCGAGGAACTTGAAGCGGTTATGTCTGCCAGTGCCAAGACCTTACCGCTCTACTTGGGTGTTAAAGGTAGCAATCAGTACAGTATTTTGATGCTGACGAAAGTAGAAGAAGCTGTGGCACCCGATCCCGCGCAGGTTTCTCAACTGCAGGCGCAGCTCGCTCAGGCCTGGGGTGCAGCGGAAGAACAAGCTGCTTTGAAGATTTTGCGTCAGACGTACAAAGTAAAAGTTCTTCCAGATGCCGGAAAACTTATCAGCGGCGAACTTGACGCTGCCAAACTCTAATTAAGGTTTGAGCAGTGCTTGGACAACCTCAAGCACATTTCGCATCATTTGCGGTTGTGCTAGCTCGTTAGGGTGGAGGTTGTCTGCCTGCAAGTACTTCGGGTCGGCTGCAACTCCCTCAAGGAGGAACGGCACAAGGCTCGCGTTTTGTT
>JBEDEU010000073.1:0-8286 GCA_041175585.1 Pseudomonadota bacterium
CTATCGTCTTCACTTTGAAGAAGCTGGAACAGGCACACCGATTGTCTTTGTGCATGAATTCGCTGGAGACTGGCGCGCCTGGGAACCGCAGATGCGGCATTTCTCGCGTCGCCATCGTTGCATCACCTATTCGGCACGTGGCTATCCACCTTCAGACATTCCCAAAGACGTCGCTGCGTATTCACAAGCGCAAGCTGTACAAGACATCTTGTCAGTGATGGATGCTGCAAACATCGAACGCGCACACATTGTTGGCTTATCGATGGGAGGCTTTGCAACACTACACTTTGGCTTAACTGCGCCAGAACGTGCGCTGTCCTTGACAGTTGCCGGTGCTGGCTACGCGGCAGAGAAGTCCACCCAAGAACATATGCGCTCTCTTTCGCGCGCAACGGCCGATCAGTTCGAAAAGATCGGCGCCAAGGAACTTGCAAAAACCTATGCCTTGGGTGCGACGCGTATCCAGTTGCAAAACAAAGACCCACGCGGCTGGCAGGAATTCGCCACAAGATTAGGCGAACATGACAGCTTAGGCTCAGCCAACACAATGCGTGGCGTACAAGCAGCGCGTCCTTCCATTTATGACTTCGAAGCCGAGCTTAAAAAAATGAAAGTGCCGACCTTGGTCATTAATGGTGACGAGGACGAACAATGTATTCAGCCTGGTGTGTTTCTGAAGAAAACAATTCCCGCTTGTGGGTTGTTGATGCTGCCTAAAACCGGACACACCATCAATCTTGAAGAACCCGACTGGTTCAATATGTTTGTTGCAAACTTTATCGCAAGCGTCGAAGCGGGTAGTTGGGGTGAACGGGACCCGAGATCAATCCCAAAACACTAAGCGCGTCGTTCATACCAGGGCTTGGTCTGATTGACCACCCTGACCACGACCAACATTAGCGGCACTTCAATTAGTACCCCAACAACGGTTGCAAGTGCCGCACCCGACTGAAAGCCAAACAAACTAATCGCAGCCGCGACTGCGAGCTCAAAGAAATTAGAGGCACCTATCAGTGCCGACGGACAAGCAACATTGTGATGCTCGCCTAGCCTGCGATTCAGCCAATAGGCTAAGCCTGCGTTCAAGACAACCTGAAGAAGTATTGGGACCGCTAACAAAGCGATGATCAGTGGTTGGTCGACAATCGACTTACCCTGGAAAGCAAACAGCAATACAAGTGTCGCGAGTAACGCGACAACGGACCACTTGCTCAATGCAGTTACAGTTCGATCAAACGCCGCACTCCCCTTCGAGAGAAGCCCACGGCGCCAAGCTTGCGCCAACAGAACCGGCAACACAATATAAAGCACAACCGAGATAATGAGCGTGTCCCAAGGGACGGTAATCGCAGATATACCGAGTAGCAGAGCAACGAGTGGCGCAAAAGCAAACACCATGATCGTGTCGTTCAGCGCGACCTGTGACAAGGTAAAGATTGGGTCCCCGCCCGTTAAACGGCTCCAGACAAATACCATTGCCGTGCAGGGCGCTGCTGCCAACAGGATGAGGCCTGCGATATAACTATCAATTTGATCGGCAGGCAACCAAGGAGCAAAGGCGTGTCGAATAAATAGCCAGGCTAAGAACGCCATCGAAAATGGCTTGACCAACCAATTCACAAATAGTGTGACGCCAATCCCTTTGACATGCTGGCGCACCTGACCGAGTGATGCAAAATCAATCTTGATCAACATGGGGATAATCATGACCCAGATCAAGAAGCCAACCGGCAAATTCACTTGTGCGATTTCGAGTGCCGCAACAGCCTGAAATACGTCTGGACCTAACTGGCCCAACGCGATGCCGACAACGATACAAAGAAACACCCACAGAGTAAGGTATCGCTCAAAAACATTCATGCAAAAACCTTTTAAGTGCGTGTGGTCGGCAAAAACAAAGTGATGAGCCAGCATAGCATCAGCATCACTGCCGAACCAATAAGTGCGGCCAGGAGGCCACCCCACTGGTACAGCAAACCAGACAATAATGTCCCGATCAAGCGACCGACCGCATTCGCCGCGTAATAAAAGCCCACGTCCTCAGCGGCTTTTTCCGACCCGGCATAAGCCAGAATCAAGTAAGAGTGAACAGACGAATTCACGGCGAACGCAAAACCAAAAATGCCGAGTCCAATCACAACCACCCAGGTGAGATGCGGCACGCTCAGCGTTACTGCGAGCGCCAAAGCAATTGGGACAAGCGCCAACAGCCCTGACCATAATCTGGCAGCGGGGACCTCTGTCGACAGACCATCCTCACTGCGCTTGACTAAGGATGGAGCGATCGCTTGAACCAAACCATAGCCTATCGTCCAAAGGGCCAAAAACCCGCCAACCATGGTGAACGTCCATCCGGAGGCGTAGAGAAATACTGGCACCCCAACAACAAACCAAACATCTCGAGCACCAAACAAGACGACCCGTGCTGCAGCTAGCAAATTGATGGCACGGTTTTTTGCAAAGAGCTCACGCGCTGACTTGGAGGCACGACTCTTACCCATCATCGGAGGCAGGGATACCAAAACAGCAACCAACACGACGGCCAGCATCGCAGCCATCGCCCACAATGCACCACGAAAGCCAAGCAGATCAAGTAATAAGCCGCCGAGAAAGAATCCGACGCCCTTCATCGCATTCTTACTGCCCGTGAACCACGCAACCCATTTGAATAGCTGCCCGGAGGCCTCACCCGCCGTAATTTTGATAGCCGACTTGCTTGCCGTCTTGGTTAGGTCTTTGGCGACACCGCATACGCCTTGAGCGAGCACCACCCAGGCAACAGATAAGCCAGCCGCCCAATCAGGTGACAGCATGGATAAAAGCAGAAAACCGATAATTTGAGTTGAGAGCCCCACACTCAGCATACGTGTGATGCCAAACTTTGCAGCGAGCCAGCCGCCAATCAGATTCGCTAAAACGCCAGCAGCCTCGTACAACAAAAAGAGGAATGCAAGGGTAAAAGGTGAGTACCCTAACCGATAGAAGTGCAACAACACCAGCATGCGCAAAGCGCCATCGGTCAGCGTAAAGCCCCAATAGGCTGCCGTCACAATCCCATAATTACGCGCGCCTGCTGAGGACATCGCTTATAAACCCTTGCTATCGAGGATGCACGCCAAATCAACCATCCGGCAGGCATAACCCATCTCGTTGTCGTACCAGGCGTAAATCTTTAAGAGCGTGCCATCGGTGACCATTGTCGATAAGGCATCTACGATTGAGCTGCGCGTGTCACGTGCATAGTCCGCGCTCACTAGCGGTCGCGTTTCAAAACCAAGAATACCGGCGAGTGATCCCGATGCAGCTTTCGCAAAGAGCGTATTCACTTCCTCGACTGTCGTCTCTCGCTTGAGTTCGAAAACACAGTCCGTCAAGGATGCGTTCAGGACTGGGGCTCGAACGGCGTGACCGTTTAGCTTTCCTTTAAGCTCTGGATAAATCAATGCAATCGCTGTCGCACTACCCGTTGTCGTAGGCGCCAAGCTCAACATGGCACTGCGGGCACGACGCAGGTCTTTGTGGGGCGCATCCACGACCTGATTGGTATTCGTCGGGTCGTGGATCGTCGTAATCTGGCCATGTCGAATGCCAATCGCTTCGTGGATCACTTTGACCACAGGTGCGAGGCAGTTCGTCGTGCACGAGGCCGCTGTCACGATTTGGTGCTGTGATGGATCGTACAAATGATCATTCACGCCCACCACGATGTTCAACACATTCCCGACTTTCACTGGCGCAGCGACAATCACACGCTTTGCACCGCGCTCGAGGTGTCCTTGAATCGTTTCAGGCGTTAAAAACTTTCCTGTACATTCCAAAACCACATCGACACCAACATCTCCCCAAGGGATTTCGGCTGACGTGGCATAGGACGAGAACCCAAGCCTCTTGTCATTAATTCGGATAGTTTGCGCATCGTCTGCTTGTATATCAGCGCGCCAGCGGCCTTGAACACTATCGAATTCCAGCAAATGTGCAGTCGCGGCAGCACCGCCCTTAATTTCGTTTAGATGCACAACCTCTAGACGATTAGCAGCTCTAGGATCGTCAGGCTGGCGTTCAGCAGCACCAAAGGCCGAGCGCAAGGCAAGTCGTCCAATACGTCCCAGTCCGTTAATACCGACTTTCATTCTGACTCTCCGATAGGTGAGGGCATTATAAGAGTTAGGCGAAATACACCAAGCTGAACTCTAACCAGATGACATGACGGTTATGTGACAATACTCAATCTTAGATTTCAACACTGAGGCCAATCATGGCAATCCAGAATGATCAAGCCGATCGGCTCAATGAATTGGAAATGAAAATCGTTCTCGCTGACGATATGCTGGATCAACTCAATCAGACTATTTTCCGTCAGCAGCAACAAATCGATGCGCTTGCGCAAGAGGTACGTGTGCTACGTCAGCAACTTCCTCAAGACCGAAACAACTCGGGGACAACGCTCTTGGATGAGCTACCTCCGCACTACTAGACTGACTTGACCGGCTTAGCCATCACGCTGGTGAACAACTCGGACTCGACCCAACCTTGCAACCAGTTCCTGAGCGCCGGCAAGTCGGCACC
The DNA here is from genome assembly GCA_041175585.1 of Pseudomonadota bacterium. Classification (GTDB taxonomy): domain Bacteria; phylum Pseudomonadota; class Gammaproteobacteria; order Burkholderiales; family Burkholderiaceae_B; genus Zwartia. Next base: position 4,567 of record JBEDEU010000073.1, read on the forward strand.
GCTAAACCAGTTTGGATCTACAGCTGCGAATTGGCGGACGAAGGGAAAAATTGCCACATCGCTCAAACACGGATCCTGCCCTCCGAGGTATTGGTTGTGCGCCAACCTCGCCTCCAGACCATCAAGCAAAGCAGCCATGGCCTGTTCTCGGTAGTGCTGTGCTGTGAAGTCTGGGTAGCGCTCAGCATATTTGTAGCGATCGAGCCAGTGCTTGAAGTCGGTGTCGTTACGCTGGATGAAACTGACCTGCTCTGCGTCATCCGCGTGACGCAACCACTTCTGCGGATCGTTCTGCGCTAGCGCCCAGCGCATGATCTCCAAACTTTGCTCGATGACGCGACCATCAGGGCACTGCAGGACTGGGACAGTGCCTTTAGGAGAAATGTCCAACATTGCCTTGGGCTTGTCGCGCAAACTAATTTCAATCTGCTCAACCTCGATGCCAGCGATACGCAGGGCCATCCGCGCGCGCATGGCGTAAGGGCAACGACGATAAGAATAGAGAATTGGTTTAGACATCGAAACGATAGCCCTTTGCCGCTGTCGCAAAAAATCAGCAGCACTAAATTTATCAGGAAATTGACCTGCAAAAGAGCTTAATGCCTTATTGCGCGACAACTCCCCAAGGATCGCCGTGCCGAGGGTTCGCTATAAAGGCCGTATCCGTTAAGCTTTCCAAAAATACGACCAAGTCGGCTACTTCTTGATCAGTCACCTCAAACCCTTGCAGAAATTCGCTGCGCAAGGGATTCGGCTGACCGTATTCCATCGAAGCACGACCAGCACGTGCATAGTGACTTCGAATCACTTCGGCCAAGGTTGGAATCGAGCCATCGTGCATATAAGGTGCTGTCAAAGCGATATTGCGCAACGTCGGTGTACGAAATTTTCCGGTGTCACCTGCAAGACCAGTGATTTCGATTATTCCCGGATTTTTCTTTGGATAGCTACCTTTGCCGTCGATGTTATACAAGCCAGTGTTATGAAACCCAAGCTCGGGAAACGGCATCCGACTATGTTGAATGTTGTCATTAAAGTTCAAGCCACCATGACAGTGATAACACTCCATTTTTTCACCAAAAAATAGCGACTCTCCACGCTTGGCTGACGCACTCAGGGCTTCTGTCTTACCTTCATAGCGATATTGATCAAAAGCACTACCAAACGAGACGAGACTGCGCTGGAATGCGGCCAATGCCTTTGTCACCGTTGATAGCGAATAGAGCGACTCATCCCCACGCGTTGACTCGTTTGGGAATGCATCAGTAAAGAGCTTTCGATAACGCGGCTCAGCCTTCAGTCTTTCAAAGAGCAACTCCTCGCGTCCGGCCATACCCATTTCAACCGGATGTTCGCCAAAAATCGGGATTAATGACTGTATTTCCAAACTGTTTAAGTTTGGATTCATCCAGGTTAAGACCGGTAAATAGCCAGCGTTTACCAGCGACATCGCACTTCGCCCACCGAGTGTGCCATCGACACCTTCTGAACGTGCCTTGCCGTCGGTAAATGCCTTTTCTTGTTGATGACAGGTAGCACACGACATCGACGCATCCGAAGACAATCGTTTGTCGTAGAACAAATGTCGGCCTAGTTCTACTTTCTCGCGTGACATCGGATTATCGGGCGGGACGATAGGCTCCGGTGCCCACTGAGGCAAATCCCATTGATATGCCTCAGTGAGTAACGATGAGATCTCGGAACGGGCTTCACTTTGGCCAAATGCTGACCAAAGAACCGCGCCCACCAATACACAAGCGCTCAATGCGCTTAAGTGCCGAGGGTGAAGCAGTCCCGAGACGCTCATCACAGCTCTCCTAAATCACTTCACACTAAAGAAGCGCTGCGGACCTGCTGCGTGACTCTCATAGGGAAGTCCCAGCGCTGCCATGACCGGTGGGCAATCAGCATCTTTGAGAAAGCTCATGCAGCCGGGCGAAGTCCCTGAAGCGTTCACATCAACATTGGCGCCTGTCAGCACAGCACCGATGTCTGCAACAACCGTCTGTTTGCTTGGATCGAACTGTGTAAAGCTCACTGTCAGTCGGTTAGGGTTCGCACAAGCAGTAGGCGCTGCAGTTTTGGATGGGGACGCACACATTGTGCTTCCCAAGTGCACCGAGAACCCCGAGGCCGCTCCGCCGCCATGCCCCGCTCCATGCCCCGCTCCATGCGCTGCGCCGTGTCCCTGCCCAGCAGTGCTGCCAGAGCTCGCCATATCCACCTTCAAGAACTTGTAGCCACCCTGCCATGTCCAAAACATGGCCGTGCTGCTCAAGGGTGCGGGAGCAGTTGTCGGGTCCACATGATTGAGCTTGAACGGCACACCGAGCGTAAAACGCACTCCAGTGTATTTACCGGTCGGGACAGTGCCACGAACAGAAGTATTCGTCGGGACCGTCCCGTTACGGCAAGGACCAGAAGCATTTTCAAAATCTAACAAGGCGACATTTTCAAACTGCCATGTCTTGTCCTGAGTCAGCGTGACAGGTGTTGCGCGACCTTGTGCGTCAAGAAGCTCTACTTCACTAACAAAGAAGCGAAAATCGCTGAGTGTGATGGTCGATTTCGTTGTACCCACATCCTTATAGCTTTCGCCACACGAAAACGGCTGACCGTTCACTTGCGCCGCGAACTTGATTTCAATAGGCTGCTGTTGCGCATGCGCTGTCGTCAGGGCAAATCCAAAACCCAATCCCACTATCACTACAAGTTTGTTTACGTATTTCATGATTGTTCCTTAATGTTGATGCGTCTTATCACCGGGGCGTGGTCTTTGCACCCAGACAACAACCTTGACCTTGCCGGCCTTCTCGAACGTCAGCGTCATATCAAAGCGATCACCCACTTTTAACGGGCGCTTTAGCTGACGCAATTGCACTTGGTAGCCCTCTTCGGAATCGTGTCTAAATAGGATCGACTGCCCGGGGGCAATCTGAATCGACTTCACATCGACCCAAGTGATTTCGTGGTCAACTGAGTGGGTTTCCGTTCTAAACACAGACTCGGTTGCAACAGCCGTTTCAGCCCTCTGCAACAAATCGGCTGTGGTGCCCGTATTTTTCAACTCTTTGAAATACACGGCATACTCACCAGGCTTCTCTGGATTCTCAACCGCGTAAGGATGATCGATCACCATAGCACCCACTTTATTTCCGTGGGCAGCCACAGGACCCAGAAAGAAAAAGTAGGTCAATAGACAACCGAGCGAAACAAATAGACGTCCTAGACGCATGACTCTCTCCAATCAAGCTCAACGCACGGCACCTCAATAGGGTGACGTACGATTTCAGGCCGCAAAAGCGGCAACGTATGAGGGCTTAGAGAGAAACAGGAGGTGCGCGTGGCGCACTGACGGTCCAGCGGGCCTGCGTGTTCGGCAGCGTGGACTCTGGGTGGGGTGAATGGAGTTGGGGTAAAGATGCCAGCCCACCCAGCACCTGCTCAGGCGGCCGATCAGCGGAGTGGACGTTTAGCGCACAGTAGACACAATCTGGTAACGACCGACTACTTGAATGATCCGTCGATTCTGAACCGGCAGTATCTAGCTTGATGAATTTAGTGCCCGTCGTCGAACAGACCTCTACCAAGAGATCTTGGCCGGACGATGCAGGCAACACCACATGGCTCAGGGCTGGAGCACAAACGTTAAACAGCATCACCAAAGCGGCGATGCTGCTCAATAGACGTTTACGCGCAAGCTGTACAAAACTCATAAAC
>JBEDEU010000074.1:0-8240 GCA_041175585.1 Pseudomonadota bacterium
CAGCCTCTTCGACGGCGTACTGAATCAAGGGCTTATCCACCACGGGTAGCATTTCTTTCGGCATGGCCTTGGTAGCCGGTAAAAAACGGGTTCCAAGTCCGGCGACAGGGAAAACCGCTTTGCGTACAGGGCGCATTTTTTGATTCCTTGCAAAAATTCGCCCAAAGGGCGGAACATATCTCGACAGCCGCTATCATAAGCTTATGGCCTACAAACATTCAAAACCCCGTCAAATTAATTCGTCATCCCGGTGTCTTATTTGGGTGATATGTGCATTGTTGTCCGCCCCGCCTGCGTCGTGGGCGCAACCCGCCGCAGTTCCAACGCTTGGGTCGCCCGCTTCGGCGGAGTTGTCTCCAGCTGTGGAACGCCGCTTGGGCGAGGCCATTATGGTGCAGGGACGACGGGATCCCGAATACATCAATGACCCGGATCTGAGCCAGTACTTGAACGAAATGGGCCGGAAAATTGCCGCTTTCGCCCCTGGTGGCGCACCACAGATAGACGTCTTTGGCGTGCGTAACCCGGTCGTGAACGCTTTTGCCATGCCTGGGGGCTTTATTGGCGTGCAGACCGGATTGATTGTGTTGGCCGGTGCAGAGTCTGAGCTCGCGGGTGTCGTGGCACACGAAATTGCGCACGTAACCCAGCGGCATATTGCGCGAGGGCTGACGCAGCAAACTCAAGGGGGGCATCTCGCGCTGGCAACCTTAGTGGCCGCGATCTTGGCGGCAATGATCCCAGGGGGAGGGCAAGCCGCAATGGGTATTGCGGCCTTTGGGCAGGCGGCCATGATCGATCGACAGCTCGGCTTTTCTCGGGATGCTGAACAAGAAGCGGATCGTACGGGCGTAGAGATGTTGCGCAAAGCCGGTTATGACCCAAATGGGATGGCGCTCATGTTCGGCAGGTTGATGAATGCCTCGTCGCTGAATGAAGGGCGTGGCGGTGGTGTCTACGCCAGCACTCACCCGCTAAGTATTCAGCGTATGACCGATATGCAAAACCGCATACGGCAATATCCAGCAAATAAATCCCAGGCTTCAGATGAGTTTTGGTTTGTGCGTGCGAAGTCGAGGGTGTTACAGGCCTTAGACCCGCGTGCGTTACGTCAAGCGCTTGACCAAATGGAAGATGAGGCGCGTGCCCCGGCTGGTGCCACCGATGGCGCCGATGCGCAAGCGCGTCGCGTCGCAGCCTGGTATGGCGTATCGTTGGCGGCCCTCGCTCGACAAGACCCCGCAGCAGCAGCAACGGCCTTGCAGCAGGCGCAATCGTTCAAGATGCCTTCGCCTTATCTGGACTTGCAAAAAATCGACATTGATATTGCAAACCGACAATACGCTACAGCATTGGCTGCGGCCCAGGCGGGCAATAAGCGGTGGCCCACGCGTCGCTCTTTCGCGATGCGGGTCGCTCAAACTTTGCAAGGTACCAACAAAGACGCTGAAGCCGCAAGTTTTCTCAAGGCCCAAATCAAACGCTGGCCGAACGAAGAGCCGGATTTCTATAAGATGCTCGCTGCCTCTCAGGATCGCCTCGGTGACCCAGTTGCCGCTAAGCAGTCGATGGCAGCCTATTACGAGCGTGTCGGTGCCTTACCTGCCGCGGTGACGCAACTACAGCAGGCCCGTGCACAATCTCAAGATTTCTACGTGCAGTCGCAGATCGACGGTCAGATCCGTACGTTGACAGCAAAGATATCAGACGATCGACGCTTGCTCGAGCGCTTTAAGTAAGGTCGCCTTGAGTGTCTAGCGTGACGTGAAAAAGCGCTCAATACGTCTTGGTAGCCAACCAAGATTGCCGGGCCAGATTCCGGTGACGAAACCAACATGTCCGCCCTGGGCGGGCTGATGCAGTTCGATCTGGTTGCTGATGAAGTCGGGGCCTGGTAAGGCTGCCTCAGGTAAAAAAGGGTCGTTACGGGCGTTGAGCACCAGCGTCGGGGTGCAGATGTGCGCTAGCCAGCGTTTACTTGAACATTGTGTCCAGTAGTCGAGCGCATCGGTAAAACCATGCATGGGCGCTGTGTAGGCATTATCAAAATCACGTAGGCTGCGCGCCTGTTGGATGCGTAACGTGTCGATGACACCTGGAAAGCGTTCTGCTTTCTTGAGAACCTTGGGCCTAAGCGTACGCAGAAAGTGGCGAGAATAGATCTCTCGATTAAATCCGTCGTCTGACAAGTGATTGCCCGCAGCAACGAGATCAAGGGGGGCAGAGACAGCCGCTGCAGCTTTGAGCCAAGTTACCTCGGTGGGTGATTCGCCTAGATACTTGAGTAAGGCATTTCCACCAAGAGAGATACCTACCGCATGCCAGTCACCTTTTGGAAACTTGGCACGAACAGATGCGAGCATGAACCGAATCTCGGCTGAGTCGCCAGAGTGATATGCCCGCGCCAAGCGGTTTGCGAATCCTGAGCAGCCTCGAAAGTGCGCGACGACAACGGTCCATCCATTTTGACGAAAGTATTGCGTAATGGATTGCGCGTAGCGACTCTTACTGCTTCCCTCTAGGCCGTGCAGAAGGATCAGCGCAGGCCCCGCAGTTGCTTGTTCGAGTGCTTGCGATCCGGCGTCGTCGAGCCAGTCTGTCGCAGCTGTCTGGGTGAGGGCTGGATCGCGTGCCCGTTTCGGCGCGCGCGGCAGCGCTGGTGCGCTCCAGTCAAAATCAATGAAATCACCATCAGGTGTTTCGACGCGGTCACGGAAAAAGCGGATGCGATTCGTGGGTGCAAGCAGCGCGCCAAATAAAGTTTGCGACTGTCGTTCAGGAAGCCATGCGGGGGTCGAACAAGGGGAGAGGTCTAAATGGGCGCTCACGGGTAGATGCTTAATGCAGGAGCCCTGGTTTGTCTTGCAGATCCAGAATACCTGCCTCAACGGGCGCTGCAGAAGCGTGATGCATCACCAGTTTCCATCCCGTAGGACCCTTGTGGTAGACGTTCGTTGCGTAGCAGTGTGCGATTTCGGTGCTGTCCGCGTTTTTGACTGAAATTTGCTCGATCAGTGAATGGACGGCCCCCATCATGCTGTGTAAGGCGACCGTCAGTGAAGGGCGGATACGTAGTCCACCATTCGCTAGAATCTCCTGCCAAGACTCTTTCACGGCATGTAGACCCACAATACGCAAACCACCAGGATGCACGCAGATGATTTCTTCGTCATCTGCCCACACTTGCATCAATCGAGGCAAGTCTGCACGCTCAAGTGCATCGTAAAACGCAAGTTCCGCTTCTTCCGGGGTGGCAAAAATAATTGGCAAGGTAGGCAGCCTAGTGGGCGTGCACAACCGCACCGGGTGCCAGGCGGTATTCCGTGCTGCAATAGGGGCACTTGGCAGTGCCTGTTTTTGCCACGTCAAGAAAAACGCGTGGATGCATGCTCCAGAGAGGGGCTTTGGGGCCCGGGCAATGCAGAGGTAAATCATCCCCTGTCAGCGTCACCGCTTGTTGGTTTTCCGTGGAGCCAGATGCTTGAGTCATTGCGCGTCTCATGAAAATAACGTGTTGCAAAGATTGTAACAACTGCGCGGTCTACAATAGATCAAAACGAAGATAAAAAATCTCTTTAATCCACGCATTGTTGTTTGTTGTTGACCAGACTAAGTGACTGCTGCCCCATTGGATCCGATTGCCCTACGCGCGCTCAGACGACGTGCATTTTTTGAGGGTGCGCGCGCAATTTCTCCTGGACTTGTTGCCTTGGCAATCTGGGGTGTCGTAACGGGTGTGGCCATGGTGAAGTCTGGGCTATCGGCACCCGCAGCGGCCGTGATGTCGCTTCTTGTTTATGCTGGCTCGGCTCAGCTTACGGCGATTCCGTTATTGGTCGTTGGCGCCCCCCTGTGGTTGATTTTTGGTGCGGGCATCATCGTTAACTTGCGGTTTCTGATTTTTGGTGCAGCAATGCATCCGTATTTCAAGCATTTGCCGTGGCCCAAGCGCTTGCTTCTGGGGTTTATGAATGTGGATATTGTCTTTGTCACGTTTATGGGACGTTTTGGTAGTACGCCGCAAAAGGGCAGTACAGAGCAACTTTGGTTTTTTATCGGCGCCACGATTCCTTGCTGGGCTGCATGGCAATTGACCTCTCTAGTGGGTATCACACTGAGTGCTTCTGTGCCCTCGTCCTGGTCGCTGGAGTTTGCGGCGGTCTTGGCCTTGATGGCTTTGATGCTGCCTCTGATTAAAACGCGACCAGCGATTGTCTCTGTGCTGGCTGCTGGCGTCACAGCATGGCTGACCCAGCCTTGGCCATTACGTATTGGGCTGGTTGCGTCCACTGTTGTGGGTATCGCTGCGGGAATGTTGGCAGAGTCGCGCGTTGCGAAAAACACCCAGTCAGGGGGCGCGCAGACATGATCAGTGAATCTTGGTACGTCTATTCGGCAATTGTGTTGCTCGCCTCAACGAGCCTAATTTGTCGGACCGGATATGTGCTTTTCGGGCATCTATTGCCATTGCCCGAGAGTTTGCAGCGTGCCCTGCGCTATGCCCCGCTTGCGGCGCTTACGGGAATCATCGTGCCCGAACTCCTGCCCTGGGATCCCGCGTTGGGACCGCAGGTCGATTTAAGGCTGTTGGCCGCGGTTGTCGCTGCGGCTTTATTCCTTTGGACGCGTAACAGTTTTCTCTTGATTGCCTCGGGAATGGTGGTGCTTTGGACTGCACGTTGGGTGTTTCCTAGTTAAAACCCTCGGTTTAATGGGCCAGCTGCGGTACACTGGTGGGTGATTTCTTAAATAATTCAATGACTTCAAACACTCAAACCGCAATTCAGCCCGAGCTGGCCGTCCCTACTTTTGCCGAGATTGGCTTGCATCCTGCTTTATTGCAGGCGGTATCGGATACCGGATACACCACACCCACGCCCATTCAGGCTCAGGCTTTGCCGTCTGTGATGGCGGGGAACGATGTGATGGGTGCAGCGCAAACAGGAACCGGCAAGACTGCTGCGTTTACATTGCCGATCTTGCATCGTCTGATGCAGCATGCCAATTCCAGTGCCTCTCCAGCCCGGCACCCTGTGCGGGCGTTGATTTTGACGCCCACGCGTGAACTCGCCGATCAGGTTGCAGAAAGCGTCAAGCGATATGGCAAGCAGACAACATTGCGCTCAGCCGTCGTGTTTGGTGGGGTTGACATCGGTCCTCAGAAAGAGGCACTGCGCAATGGCTGTGAGGTCTTGATTGCAACGCCTGGACGGCTGCTCGACCATGTCGAGCAGCGCAACGTCAACCTCGGTCAAGTCGGTATTCTTGTTCTGGATGAAGCCGATCGCATGCTGGACATGGGCTTCTTGCCTGATCTCGAGCGCATCATCCGTTTGTTACCGGCGCAGCGTCAGACGCTATTGTTCTCAGCGACATTCAGTAACGAAATCCGCAAGCTGGGCCGGACCTACCTGAACAGCCCCGTTGAGATTGAAGTTGCTAAGCGCAACGCGACCGCCGACACTGTGACCCAGATTGCATACGCTATGTCGGGCGATGCGAAGCGTGCAGCGGTCGTGCATTTGGTCAAGTCCCGTGGCCTAAAACAAGTCATCGTATTTTCTAATACCAAAATTGGTACAGGTCGCCTCGCGCGTCAGCTTGAGCTCGATGGCGTACGTGCTGAGTCGATCCATGGCGATAAGTCGCAGGCCGATCGCATGAAAGCCTTGGATGCATTCAAAGCTGGCGAGCTAGAGGTGTTGGTCGCAACCGACGTGGCTGCTCGTGGCCTGGACGTCGCCGGCGTACCTTGCGTGATTAATTATGATCTCCCGCATAGCGCTGAAGATTATGTGCATCGAATCGGACGCACTGGACGTGCAGGTGCGAAGGGCGAAGCAATATCCTTGTTTGCGCCCGCTGAAGAAAAATATTTGCTCGATATTGAAAAGCTCATTAAAGCGCCAATCACACGCGCGACCTTGCAGATCCCAGGTGAGTTGATCGCACGCGCGTCAGAGCGCCCAGAGCGAGGCTCCCGCGGGGAAGGTCGTAGCGGCTCAGAGCGTCAAAGTGATCGAGGTAGTGAGCGTAGTGCGCGTCCTAGCCGCTATAGTGCTCCGGTCAAGCCAATTGACGAGTTTTTTCTTAAGCCCTATGAGCCTTCTGCCGCAGCAGTGGCTGCTGCTGCGCAGGCCCCAGCGCCAACGACAAAGAAACCCGCCTTGCTCGGTAAGCGCCCAGTTGGCTTGTTACTTGGTGGCGTGAAGAAGCCTTAATCTGCCTGGGTGACTCGCATTGGTTTGATTCAACCGTGCGCGAGTAAGTTCAGCAAGTTTTCTGGAAGGCCGCATACCTGCGCTTTACCCGGCGCTTGCATTGCCTCGAGTAAGCGCTCAAGGTGTTCAATATGCGGCAAGATTGTGCCCATAAAACGCACGGCGCCGCCATCTAAAATACCGATAGTGGGAAAGTTTTCAACATCTTCATCACCTAACAAATCTGGGTGATCTTCTATATCGATCCAAACAAAGCAGATGTCCGGATGCTGCGATGCGAGTGCTTCGAGTTTCGGTTTGTAGGCTTTGCACGCGTCGCACCAAGCAGCGCAAAAACATAGCGCCAGCCGCTGATCAGGCTGTTTAAGCCGCGCAACAAGTGCTGCGGCGCCGGGTAGATGTAATGTCATCGATGCAAGGGGGAGTTTGTTTGTCTATGATAGCCGGGTTTAATTTATTGCACACGCCAAGTCTATGACGCAACTTCCAATGCCGACGCCTTATCGAGCCGCGCCGACCGAACCCCGTTCTGCGGGACTCCGCGGCGTGGGCGATGCTTTTGGCCGCGCCATATTGTCGCAATTCCATCCCAAAATGCTTTTTGCCCTGTTGCTACCGTTCCTGATTATGATGGTAGGTGCCTTATTGGTGCTGTTTATTGCCCTCGGGCCTTTAACCGACTGGCTTGACCAGCAACTCAGTGCGACGACGCCGATTCTGGTCGCCGCTCAGTGGATGCAGTCAATGGGATTGTTTTCCTTGGCCGCAATCAAAGCGTGGCTGCTCCCCTTGATGGTTGCCGCCGTTTTGTTGCCTCTGACCGGTATTCTTGGGCTGGCCGTTGCCGCTGTCTTTGTGATGCCCATAGTGGTGCGACACGTGTCGCGACATCATTACAGCGACCTACAGTTATCAGGTCAACATGCGTTTATCGTAAGTCTTTGGAACGCCTTGTGGGTGAGCGTGCTGTTTATGGTCGGATGGGTTCTGACGCTACCCTTTTGGCTTTTTCCGCCGCTGGGTTTGCTAGTTTCGTTGCTGTGGTGGTCATTTGCGTTCTCCCGCATGATGCGACTAGACGCGATTGTTGACCACGCGAGTGCCGAGGAGCGCACCGAACTCATTGCGCGTCACGGAACGGGGTTCTGGGCGATCGGTTTGGTCTGCGCATTGTTAAATCTTTTGCCACCTGCCTGGGTGTTTTTGCCCGTTTTTTCAGGATTGGTATACACACATTTTGGCCTAGCGGCCTTGCGGCGTTTGCGAGAGGAACGCCTGGCATTGTCCTAGTCCGTGCGGGCTCTCGTGACATGACAGTCCGCATTTGTGCTGAAATATCGGTTGATCTTGTTTGATACTTTTTTGGAATGCTTATGTCTGCCTCAACACAGAAATCTCGCTTCGGCCTTATCGTTATTGGCGATGAAATCCTTTCGGGGCGCAGGCAAGACAAGCATTTCCCTAAAGTGGTCGAGCTTCTCGGTGCGCGCGGATTGCAATTGTCGTGGGTCGAGATCCTGTCAGATGACCGTGCCTCGCTGACTGCCGCCTACAAGCGCAGTTTTGCGTCCGGAGATATTGTTTTAAGTTGTGGTGGTATTGGTGCGACACCGGACGATCACACGCGACAGGCTGCCGCTGCGGCTTTAGGTGTTCCGCTTGAGTTGAATGATTTCGCTAAAGAGCAAATTACGATTCGTTGTGCTGAGAACGCAGCTAAAGGCCAAGGGTCGGCTGACATGAATGCACCTGAAAATCAACAGCGCTTACAGATGGGGTTCTTCCCACGCGGCTGTGAGGCTGTCCCTAACCCATTCAACCGTATCCCCGGATTCTTTATCCACGATCACACTTTTGTGCCTGGCTTCCCTGTGATGGCTTGGCCCATGCTCGAATGGATGCTCGACACCCGCTACGCCCATTTGCATAACAAAGAAGATCGCACGGAGCACTCGTTCATTGTGTACGGTTTGCCCGAGTCACGCATTACGCCCGCGCTAGAGGCGCTCGAGCAAAAAT
>JBEDEU010000075.1:0-8190 GCA_041175585.1 Pseudomonadota bacterium
TCTCTACCCAGTAGAACAGTAGGCCTGCACCCACAGCCAAGGCACCATACAACACCCATGGTGACACACCCCAAAGTTGGGGCAACGTCACTTTGCCAAGCGCCCAGACAGAGAGAATATTTGCTTTTACCCAAGAAAAGGAAAACGCGTACAACACGGCACCAATCAGCATTCCCACCACTCCGACCAGCGCATGGACACTGCCTGTTGCCACTGCGGCAACACCGGTGCCCGGGCAGTAGCCATAAAGCACCATCCCCACACCAAAAATTGCAGCACCCACAATGGTTCCGAGCATATTTGCATCACGGATATGCAGCTTTGCTAGGCCAACATCTTTAAGTATCAGTACTCCAACGCCGCCAACAATAATTGCAGTCATCATGACTTTCAGTACGGTGAAGTCGCGAAACCGAAACTGATTCACGATGACGTTATAGCTTGTCACTTTGCCTCTGTGCAGCAACCATCCGAACGCAAATCCAAAAATAACTGCAAGAACTAGGGCTGCTTCGCCTTTAATTGGGAACATGGTTTTTCTCCTAATCTGTTTATTTGGATTGACGTGTACGAAAGACAATCGCAGCAGTAATGAGACCAGAGGTAAACATCACCATCAGGAATGTCCATCCAACCGCAGCGAGCTGCAACCCCTGCGAGATACCGTTACCGCTCGTACAACCTCCTGCCATACGCGCGCCGTACATGGCTAACGCCCCACCAACAATCGCTGCTGAGTAGCGTTTCACTTTGGATGGACCAAAGCGCTCTAGCCACACCGTCGGAATCGTTTCAATCACAAACGTGCGAGAAATCAGCGATGATGCCAAAGCCCCGAAAAATGTTCCAATCAGAAACAAGGTGCCATAGTCGAGTTTCATGACATTGGTTTTCCAATAGGCGTTTGTCGAAACTGCCTCGGAACCAATAATCGGGCTCATGACGCCACCTGCGATTTGACCGATTGAAGTTGTGATGCCAACTGGGTTGGCGACCACAACAAATACGATCCAGCTCAACACGCCAATGCCGACCCCAACTAGATAGGGCGTCCAACACGATGGCTGCCTACTCGCTGTCCCAGTGTGTGATTGATTTGCCATGGATACACCTTTTAAGTAAACAATTAACTAATATTTTCTTTATACGATATATATAAAAATATTTTATTAATTGATAAATTAATTGGTTTTTAAGGGTTTTGCTTTGATAAAAATCAAGCACAACGCTTTGGATCGAGTTTGAGACTCATTTTCACTGACCGCAGGCCAGTCGCTCCCCTAGCTCAACTTGGTCAAGGCGCGTAGTAATGCGATAATCCCGTTTGGACTGCATATCTTTACTCACCTATCAAATTTGAGGCTTTTCGCTCATGACACAACATTTGGATTTGCTAAAAATCGCCCAAGAAGAACAAAACGGCGATCTTTTCAAGATGCTTGATGGTATCTACAAGCGCTCTTCGGTCAAGCCCACTGGGTGTCCCGATGCAATCATCTGGGAAGGCGGTAACGCCCACGGTGACGTCAAGCCGGTTGCACACGCATTCACCGACATGTTCGCACTGAACGGCACGCTTATGGCACTCGATGTGCTCGGCCTGCCCTTCCTTGGCGTTCCAATGATGGCCCAGTTCCGTCATGACTCGAAGCTTGAGTCACTGGAATGGTTCGGCAAGCTCGACTACACCGCACTGAAGTGGTCGACTGCAGGCGACTTCATGGTGAACGAAGGCGGCAAAAAGGTTGTTGTAAACGGCAAATCTGCGAACGCGCCTCTGCGTACTGCCGCAGGCGTCTATTGCAATGTGCGTCCATACGGCGGTATCACCAGCATCCGTTTCATGCCAGGTCTGCCTTACTCGCAAGACAAAAAGAAATTCAAAGTTGACCCAGCGACCGGTGTGATCCATTCAGAAATGAACACCCCAGGCGTTCGCATGGCTTACGCAGCACGTTTGTTCCTGAAGATGGTTCACGAAACCGGTCAGATCGGCCGTGTCGCGACCAAGCCCACTCAGGCTCAGGAAGATGCGATCAACGCTGGCATCATGCGTTGGTTGTTGCAGGGTACGAAGTTCAAGCTCAAGCGCCAATACACTGTTGACGCTTACGAAGAGCATCGCGCGAACGTTGATGCAATCGTTGCCTGCCTGCCAAAAGACTTCAAGGCTGGCATGGAAAACTGGGGTGGTGATATCTACGAGCACATCTCCGACACCAACTTTGGTTTGCTCCTGCATGACATGATTCGTCAACGCCCTTGCATCGTTTACGCAACGGACCTCGACGGCGATCGTTTGACCGACTTGATGGCTGATGCGCCCGATGTACTGCGCGACTGGGGCCAGATTGTTCTAGACAAAGTTGGCGCTAAAGTCGACATGAAGAAGCTTTGGACAGAGATGGGCTTCACTATGACAAACGGCAAGGACATGACCAGCGTCATGTATCGTGTCCACGGCGCACCAATTTACGAACAAACACTCGGCTCTGCCGATGCAATGCTTCTGCGTTTGTTGGATGGTGACGAAACTGTTGGCGGCGAAAAGCAGCCTTACGATCCACGTATTCACTTCGTTCTGATCAACGAGGCTTACAAAGCTGCTAACCCAGGCAATAAGCAATTGGCCGACTGGTTGGATGCGCAACTTGCAACCTTCGACAAGATTTATGGTGGCGAGCGTCCACGCTACATCGACGGCTACAAGAAGCTCAAAGCGGCAATTCGTCCTTGGGGCGCCTAAGTCGGAATAAAAGAGGAGGCGAAAGCTAACTCTTACGACAAGAGGCCTCGCTAATGCTTCATTAGCGAGGCCTTTTGTATTCTAAAGATATTCGAGGGATTGAATCGATATCTTTAAGTTCTATTTGAAGCGCGCGCGATCCAAAATTTTCTGGGCCTCAACTTGGTTACGTCCCATCGCAGCAACCGAGACGTTTTCCACCTTGAAGTCACCGAGCTTGGCGAGACCCTCGTTCTCAACTTTCACGCTCGCGACCACTGGCCATTCATTGTTTCCATCCGCAAAGTATGCTTGCGCGGCATCACTCGCCAAGTACTCAAGGAATTTCTTTGCCGCTTCTGGATGCGGAGCATTTTTTGCCACACCGCCACCGGCGATATTGATGTGCGTACCGCTGGTCTGTTGATTAGGCCAAACAAAACCAAGCTTTGCGATGAGCGCCTGGTCCTCGGGTTTCTTAGACCGTAGCATGCGTATGAAGTAATAAGAGTTGGTTAAGGCAACACCGCACTCACCCGATGCGACCGCTTTGATTTGATCTGAATCACCACCACGTGGTGCACGTGCCATGTTTGCAACCATACCGCGAGCCCAAGCTTCGGTCGCCGGAATACCTTCGCGATCAATCATTGCACCAACCAAGGACAGCATATAAGGGTGCGATCCCGACCGCGTACACACCTGTCCTTTGTTACGTGGTTCTGCAAGTTTCTCGTAGCTATCAACGTCGCTAGCTTGCATGCGCGCCTTGTTATAGACAATCACACGCGCACGCGTTGAGAACCCAAACCACTTCACCCCGTCTGGTAAAACTTGAGATCGCAGATTTGCCGGAATTCGGGCGTCTAAATACTCTGATTTGATCGGTTGAAACAATCCATCTGTTTCAGCGCGCCATAGCCTGGCTGCATCAACAAGCAAAATAACATCAGCCGGGCTTTTTGAGCCTTCGCTCTTAAGCCGTTCAATCAACGCGTTATCCGACGCTTCAATGCGATTGATTTTGATACCGGTTGATTTTGTGAAGTCGGTGTAGAGCGCCTCGTCTGTTTGATAGTGACGTGCGGAGTACAAGTTGAGCTCAGCTGGCTTATCTGCCCACGCAAAGGACGAACACGCGATAGCCGCAAAAAGAACCAAACGTTTGCAACCCTGGACAGGCCAGTTTGCGCTGCACTGTTTAACAGCGCCTAGTGGACTGATTTTGCTACTGATTTTGCTACTGATTTTGCTACGCATTTTGCTACTCATTAAGAGGTTCGGTCTGAACGTATATGAGTAGAATACATCAAATGAGAATGATTATCAATACCGTTTCGACACTGACATGGCCCGAGACAGAACAATGACTGGCACGAGCCCAGCCAAAACAATCGTGAGCGAGGGCAGCGCAAGCTCAGCTAAACGTTCATCCGCAGCCAACTGATAAGTGGCAACGGCCAACGTATCGAAGTTAAACGGGCGTAAAAGTAGTGTGGCAGGCAACTCTTTCATCACATCGACAAAAACAAATAAACCGGCCGTCAGCAGACTGCGTTTGAGCAAAGGAAAATGAATATCGCGCATTGCCTGAAAAGGCGTTGCACCGAGCAAAGCGGCCGTGCCGTCCATAGACGGGGTAATCCGCGACAACCCGGTCTCGACGCTTTGCAAGCTAGATGACAAAAACCGAATCAGATATGCATAAATAAGGACCCAGGAAGTCGCAGACATAATCCAAGCCGCTTCAATCAGACCAAGCAGTGACAGGATCCCAACCGATAGCACTGCCCCTGGCAATGCGTATCCCAGTCCAAGCAGGCGATTTACCCAGACTAGGGTCCTACTCTTGGTTAAGCGTGCCGCATAGGCAAGCGCCACAGCACACGCAACAGAAATCAACGCTGTGACGCACGCGAGCCAAAATGAATTGGTCAGCCATTTGGCGTAACGCACGTCAATGCTCAGCCCTTGCTGCCATAGAAGATTGATTAACGCGAGTGCGGGCACAATAAAGGCACACAGAAGCGTCAAACCGCAAAATCCGAAAGCCCAAAAGGCTTTACGGCCTCGCAACGTTTTGGGCAAAACCGCACGCTGAATCACCCCTGAGCTGGCGTAACGCAAGCGCGCACGATTACTTTGCTCAATGTAAAAAATCAAGCCAACAAAAACTAACAACCCCAGTGATAACTGCACAGCAGCCAGGCGATCGCTAAAAGATAGCCAAGCTTTAAAAATCCCCGTCGCAAACGTCTCCACACCAAAATAAGACACTGCACCGTAGTCTGCGAGCACTTCCATCAGCGCCAGCGCCATCCCCGCAAATATCGCAGGTCTGGCCATTGGCAACACCAGACGATAAAAAGCTTGCGTGCCGCTATACCCAAGCGTTTCAGCTGCCTCGGAGAGTCGGCCGCTACGATCCAGAAAGGCCGTACGGGCGATTAGATACACATAGGGATACAAACAAAAAGAAAAAGACCACATTGCTCCACCAAGCGAGCGGGGGTCAGGAAAGAACCACAACGTTTCAACGCCGAGCATCTGTCGCAGCAAGGTTTGCAGAGGACCTGAAAACTGCAGAACATCAACGAACAGGTAGGCCATCACATAAGTTGGAATTGCCAGGGGTAGGATTAATGCCCACTCAAATATTCTTTTGCCGGGAAACTGATAATTCGCAACCAGCCACGCATTGCCAACGCCGAGGATGAAGATACCGACACCCACTCCGCTCAAAAGAACAAAGGTGGAGACGAGATAATCCCCGAGTACAAACTTCCATAAGTGCAGTAAGGTCCCTTGTGCGCCAAGGTCGACAGCAGCAGACCCACCCTGAGTCTGAAAAAAGGGAATAAACAGCCCTAACAGCGGTAGGGACAACAGTAAGGCGATCAGGGCAACAACACGATGCATTAGAGGGGGCCGCAGGGCAAAAACTCGGTTTCTGGAAGCAAATCCCAGTTAGTGCGAAAATTATAAAGATGAATGAGACACAACCCCTGCTTTTGCTTGAAAACGTCCGAGTCGGTTACCCGCGTTTGGACGGTCGGGGCTGGATGCCAATCGTCGAAGATTTAAGCCTTAGTCTAGCGCGTGGAGACATCGCCTGCCTGCTAGGTCCGTCGGGCTGTGGAAAATCCACTATTTTGCGGGCAATTTGTGGCTTCGAAGCGCTACAAGAAGGCCAGATCAAACTAAATGGCAAGATTGTCAGTTCCTCAAGTATTCAGGTCGCACCGAACTTGCGTCGTGTCGGGATGGTTTTTCAAGACTTTGCGCTATTTCCTCACTTGAATGTCCTAGAGAATGTCGTGTTTGGTCTTCGCTCGCTTGCCATAAGCAAACGCCGTGAGGTCGGGTTGGCCTGGCTCGAGCGCGTGTCCCTTGCCGACAAGGCGCAAGCCTATCCGCATGAACTCAGCGGCGGACAACAACAACGCGTTGCACTAGCACGTGCCATGGCGCCTGAGCCGGACCTGATTTTATTGGATGAGCCCTTCTCAAGCCTTGATATCGATTTGCGCGAGCGACTCGCAACAGAAATGCGGGATATTCTGAAAAGTAATCGTGTGACCGCACTACTTGTCACGCACGATCAGTTTGAAGCCTTCGCGCTTGCCGACCACATCGGCGTGATGTCTCAAGGCCATATGGTGCAATGGGACACGCCCTACGATCTCTACCACGAACCGAGCAGTCGCTATGTTGCTGACTTTATCGGACGGGGCGTGTTTGTACCAGGGACGATTCAGCAGGGTGCGACGGTAGAGATCGAGCTCGGTAGGCTGCAACTAGATAATGACCATCATGACCCCGTCGGCACAGTTGTCGACGTACTGCTTCGCGCCGACGATATCCAACATGACGACACTAGCCCGTTATTAGCAACGGTCTTGCGCAAGACTTTCCGGGGTGCGGATTTTCTCTACACCCTACGCCTGGATTCAGGTCTTGAGCTGGTTGCCTATGTCCCGAGCCATCACGACCACGCTGTTGGTGAAAAAATCGGTATCCGCCTCGGTGTCGACCATGTCGTCACCTTTCCTAAATAAATACCGTACGAGCGCCTCGCACGGATCCTGTACAGATAAACCCTAGGTTCCCCGCACAAACAGCTATTTAGCTGGCGGCGCTGTGTAGAATCGATCGGTTACTTCACCCCCCTCGTTCCATCTCACGTCCGGTGCATTAAATGCACCGACAAAGACTATCGATTCTTTCGGAGATCCGCATGAAACAATTTAAAAAAATTAGTCTTTCCGTTCTAGCACTGTCGGCCGCGCTGCTAACTAACACTCCTGTGATGGCTCAACAAGTAACTCTGATGACTGGCCCACAGGGCGGTGTTTGGGTCCCTCTGGGTGGCGCGCTGAAAGGCCTGTGGGAAAAAGCAATTCCTGGATTACAAGTCACCTCGACTCCAGGAGCGGGTATTGCAAACGTCCGCGGCGTTGACGAGGGCAAAGTACAGATCGGCTTCGGAAACTCTAGCAGCACAGTCGATGGCCTCGCAGGTCGTGCACCCTTTCCGAAAAAAGTAACGAAAGTATGTCAGATGGCGAATCTGTATCCACAGCTCTTTCAAGTTGTTGCACTGCAATCTGCAAAGGTTAATTCTTTCGCAGACTTGAAGGGCAAGTCGCTGGTGACACAATCTAAAGGCAATACAGGTGAACTCCTCACCGACCTGATTCTTAAGGCAAACGATATGACTTACAAGTCTCTATCGAAAGTCAATTTTCAGGCAAGCTATTCCGACGCAGTTTCAATGATGAAAGACGGTCACGCACAAGTATTTACTCTAGGCACCACCTCGCCAGCCTCAGCGGTGATGGATTTGGCCAGTGGGCGCGACGTCAATCTAGTGCCCGTCGACGATAAAACAATGGCGTACATGAAAAATCTGAATCCTGGCTACAACCGCCTGATCATCAAAGCAGGGACATATCCAAAGCAGACACAGGATGTACCGGCCATTGGTTATTTGACGCATCTGATTGTGGCATGCGATATGCCAGAAAAGACGGTGTACGAAATGGTGAAAGCCATGGCAACGAACGTGCCTGCACTGGTCGCCGTCAGCAAATCGATGGAAGGCCTGACACCAAAAGTGATGGCAAGTGACATTGGCGTGCCCCTGCATCCAGGCGCAGCTAAGTACTACAAAGAGGTCGGAGCACTATAAATATCAGCAGTAACGCTGCAAATAAGGAACACTCGCATCATGCAACAGGTCATTTCCGACGAAAGTATTGCTATTGATCCAGCCTCTAAGGCGCTGAAGACACTTATTACTGTGCTCGCCGTCGCCATGTCGCTCTATCACATGTATGTGGCCGGCTTTGGACCTCCCGAAGCGGTTATCTTTCGCGGAACGCACTTGATGTTTGCCTTGGCGCTGGTGTTCCTGCTCTACCCCTCAAGCCCAACGGGGGGTATTGCAGCGCGGTCCTACGATA
>JBEDEU010000076.1:0-8170 GCA_041175585.1 Pseudomonadota bacterium
CCCTGCGCTTCCTGCCAAGAGGCAAATCCCTCAGTCTCCTTGGACTTTAGCTGCGCACTCCACTTGGTCTCATCTTGCCTGTTGGCCGTCAGTGTCATCGCTGACAAACGCATTTCACCCCAATTCAATTGGGTGGCACTCAATTTGAGTTGTTGAAACGGAGGAACAATATTAGCGCTACCTTTTCCACGACTCGGTTCGCTTAAGTTCGCAGAAAAATCTTTCCAATCATCCCAATCAATGCGATCTAGCTTGAGATCGACCGTCAGACCAGACACAGGAAGAATAGCTTGCCCACCCATTGCTAAGGTCGCACGACTAAAAAACGTCTTGCTACGAGCAGCAGCCTGACGCTCAAATCTACCCGCCAACACATCCCCAAATGACACACTCAAAGCGTGCTCAGGCCCCTTTTGTCCAGGCGTGTGCGTCCAGCGCGCCGACAGCGGCAGTCGTCTGGGAGCGGCCTTTCCAAGCGGAGCCGGCAACTTAATCGCGACGCCTTCTAGCGAAGACGTGAGTTGAACATCAAAACCTGATTTGGGTAATGTCTTAAGCGAACCTGTGTACTTTGTCTTGCCAGTAAACACGTTCAATGTTTTCGCCGAACTAAGCTTACGTAGGCCATCGGCCGTCAACTCGCCATCAAAACTGAGCCCTAATTGGGCTTTGCCCCAACCACCCGAGACACGTAACGCACCACCAAGAAACTGTGCCCTGAGAGCATCCGTTTGAAAAGTTGTCTCTGTGAAGCTGACCTCGCCCTGCACGTCCTCCAACCGAAGGTCATCCAAATAACTGACTGCGTTATTACTCAATTGAACTGAGCCTTTGACGACAGGCTGATCGGGATGATTCAAATCCAACGTCAAGGAGAACGGCAAACCGAGCGAACCAGTCACTTTTACATCATTGAGAATATGAACCACATCTTTCGCAAGCGGAGTGCCACGCAAAATACGTAAATAATCGTCAGCCAAATTCTGAGTTTGCGCGTTGACTGTCAATACTGGCTTGGACTCAAGATCCGGAATACTTGCAACAAGACTCTGGATGGCAAGGCGCCCTCCATGCGTGTCGAACACGGCAGCTCGATTGCTGCGCACATCCAGGGCCAACTTATCTAGAGTAACGGTACCCTGCTCAAGTATGAGAGCCGGCCAACCAGCTTTCCCCTGAGTCGCAGGATCATAATCAATGACGAGGTCCTGGACCGCGCTCTCAATCTTAAAAACTCCGGTGTGCTCAGGTCTGTTGAAAGGAAAATGCGTTAGATCGCCCTGCACTTTGATCGAGGACTGAGTCAAGCTCCCTTGCTTCAAGGCATCCCGCATCCATTGGCGCGTTTCTGAATCCACAGCGGCGGTCACATACTGATGCAAATTGGCGGTGGGGACATTCGTGAGCGTCCCGCTGACATCTAATAACCCAGCGCTGGAATCTCCTCCGGGGCTCCAGGAACCCGAAAGCAAGACCTCGGCACCCGCTGCCTTCACGCCGAGCTGCTTGACCAAGACAGACAACACATCATCTGACTTACGGAGCAGCTGGCCTTGCAACGCGAAGTCATCCAACGCTAAACGGTCTGGGGCAAAGACCCCACCTCGAAAATCTAAATTTCTAGCAGAAAGGGAAATCATCAAGCCGCTACGGTCGGCCGAGCGAGAAAAAATAGGCCAACTGTCTCCTGAAAACAAGTCACCAGGACGTCCCGAAATCCGCACAGTCATTTGATCAATATGGGTACGTGTCTGTTCCTGCGTCGGGAGCAGACCGGTGAGTGACGAACCCGCCAACTCCAGGGTCGCCGTGGTTAAATGCCCAGCGCTCACGTCACTCCAGAGCCTTGTGTGCAGACGACCATCTACCTTGGGCAAATCTAACCAAGGTGACCAAGCGCTTGGCTGGACATCGTCCAATTCAACGTAAATTTGTGCTTGCCCATCTTCATGCGAAGCGAGCGGATTCAGTTTGTTTTGAGTCTTCGCGACAAACGCAATTCGGTTGCCCAAATCTGCTGGCAATGAGGCAGTTAACTGAAGTTGATGCGAGAACAGGCTATTGAGTAAGTCAATATCAATGCCCTCCAGCACAAGGGGTGGCGCCTCACGTAAGCGATCATGCCAAACGAGCCGCGCCTCACGAAATTGGATGTGCCCTTGGTCAAGTAACCACCGAACCGCCAATACATTGGCGTCGAGACGCACATGTTCCGAGGGCGAGTCACTGAGCGTTTGCCCCGCAATAACGATTGCGCCGTCAGGACGCCGTTCAGCGGAAACTTCAATCCCATTGACCTCCAGTTGCTTGAGTCGCAAGTCCCAAGCAAACAAACTACGCCATCCGATCACAGCAAAAGCGTCTGGTACGCGTAAAAACTCCAGACCCTGGGCACTCACGAGCCGAAGATTTTGGACGGATAAAGTAGGATTTAGTCCGGACCAGCCTGCCGAAAGCTGATCAATTGTGACTTGAGCATCCAAGGCTACCGACAGGCGCTGCTCGATCTGGGGACGCCAGTCGTTGATGTGGGGCACGACCCAAAAGCGCACAGCCAACATACCCAAGGCTGCGACGCCGTAGATAAGCAGCATGCCGATCACGAGGATTCGTAGTGTATTTTTGATGATTCGCAAAACTATTTACAGCTCTATATTTTGTCAGCCACGTTCTGTGCGGTATTGTTCAAACTTATAA
The DNA here is from genome assembly GCA_041175585.1 of Pseudomonadota bacterium. Lineage (GTDB taxonomy): Bacteria > Pseudomonadota > Gammaproteobacteria > Burkholderiales > Burkholderiaceae_B > Zwartia. The sequence continues at coordinate 2,698 of JBEDEU010000076.1, forward strand.
CCCAAACTGCTGAAGCTGTCTTAGCGACAAAACACCAATGACCCAACCGCTAATCCCTCATGCTCTGCCCTGGTCCGGGGTGTTGCGCCGGCTCACTCAGGCTAAACCCGAATTCGCCGATTGGCTCGAGCAGTCTTGCCACGAGCCCGTTACGGCTAGCCGCATCGAAACGTGGTTTACCGAACTGACGGGCCCACGACCACAAGAAATCGCGCTTGACCCGACTACCTGCCGCAAAGTGCTTCGACAATTGCGTCAGCGCACTTTTTATCTGACTATGATCCGTGACTTAGGCGGGCTTGCTCCGCTCGAGGAGGTCGTGGGCGCTATGACCAAGCTGGCTGATTGGTCCGTCGAACAAGCTTACCTGAGCGTCATGTCAGATATGACCTCTACCCATGGAACGCCGCGTGATCCAGTGACCGGCCTTCCGCAAGAAATGCTGATTATCGGAATGGGAAAGCTTGGAGGCTGCGAGCTCAACGTTTCTTCGGACATTGACTTGGTGATGCTGTACGGAGACGAAGGTGAAACGGATGGTCCGCGGGCAATTAGCCATCACGAATTCTATGGCCGACTCACCCAAAGAATGATGCCGATCCTGTCGGAGATGGATGCTGACGGACAAGTATTTCGCACTGACCTGCGACTGCGCCCAGATGGGGATGCAGGCCCGCTTGCATGGAGCCTGGATGCCTTTGAGCAATATCTCTTCACCCAAGGACGCGAATGGGAGCGTTATGCATGGCTCAAAGGGCGTCCCATGCCTGCCCGCGCTTTTAAAGACAGTGATTCAAAACTGAATCTCCAGCACTTGGAGAGTATGCGGATACCATTTGTCTATCGTAAATATTTTGACTTTGATGCACTGGCCGCACTACGCTCGCTTCGAGAAAGAATCAGACAAGATTGGCAACGCAAAGCGTTAGCGCGGCCTGGTGTCGACTCTCGGCTCAACATCAAGCTCGGCGAAGGTGGCATTCGGGAAATCGAATTCGTTGTGCAGCTATCCCAGCTGATTCGTGGCGGTCGTATGCCAGCCCTGCAACAACGTGGCCTGCTCGACGCCTTGCAAGCGCAACGCAGAGCAGGCATCTTGCCCGCTCTTACGGCAACCCGCCTCGCCGACGCATATGTATTTTTGCGACGAACTGAGCACGCATTGCAATATGCCGAGGATGCGCAAACTCATCTCCTACCGAGTGATCCCGCGCGGATGGCGGAACTTGCACATGCGATGCGTATGACGCTCTCTGACTTCACGCAAACACTGGAACACTACCGCGAATTCGTCGCATTTACCTTTAGAGACGCTTTCCGACTTGCGGGCTTAGGAGACGAGCCGGCACCTACCAAGACAAAAACCGAATCGCCGGCGACCAACGCAGGAGATACAACATCGACCCTGACTGCGCTCGAGATAAGTTTGGCCGCGTTTGGCGAGGACGCAAGCGCACTAACCAAACGCGTAGAAACATTTCTTGACGGCAGCAGAATCCGTTCAGCCTCTGCTGCGAGTAAAGCACGAATAGACACTCTGTTGCCTAGCGCCCTCGACGCGGCAAAACATACTGGGCAACCTATGACCGCGGCCCTGCGGATGCTCGACCTGATTGAGCAAGTGACGCAGCGCAGTGCCTATCTAGCATTATTAGCTGAATACCCCGAAACCCTTGCGCGCATCGCGCGCATGATGGCGGCGAGTCCGTGGGCTGCGCAATACCTGATTCAAAATCCTGTAGTGCTCGATAGCTTAATCGCGTGGCACTCGCTCATGACACCTATCAATTACGAGCAAGTCGGTGCTGCGATGCATGCGGATCTTGATGCATGCGTTTTGCCTGATGGGTCGCCCGATGTCGAACAACAGATGAACATGATGCGGGACATGCAACGGCAACTCAGTTTTCAACTGCTCGCTCAGGACCTTGAGGGAGCGTTGTCAGTTGAGAGCCTTGCAGATCAATTATCCGCCTTAGCCGACATGCTGCTAAACGAGACGCTGGCGCGCGTATGGCCTTTGGTATGCAAGCCACAGGAAGGCCAGCCCTGCCCCGCTCTGCGGTTAGCGATTATTGCGTATGGGAGATTGGGTGGAAAAGAACTGAGCTACTCGTCGGACTTAGACCTAGTCTACCTATATGATGATCCGCGCGAAGACGCTGCAGAAATTTACGCAAAGCTTGCTCGACGTATGACTTCCTGGCTGTCCACGATGACCTCTTCCGGACGCCTTTACGATGTAGATCTTCGATTGCGGCCAGACGGTGATGCAGGTTTACTCGCGGTGTCTTTGGAGGCGTTTCGTAAGTATCAGTTAGAACATGCCTGGCCCTGGGAACATCAAGCCCTCACCCGCGCGCGCTTTGCAGCAGGCGATAGCGCAGTTGGAGACGCTTTCGAAGCCATTCGACGAGAGGTGTTAGCGATACCGCGTGACCCCGACGCACTAGTTGCAGAGGTGCGCAAGATGCGTGAAAAAATGACTGCGGGACATCCGAACCAGAGCACAGACTTTGATCTGAAGCACGACGCTGGCGGCATGGTCGACTTGGAGTTCGTCACGCAGTACCTCGTACTCACAAAAAGCAAAGAGCATCCAGAACTTATCCACAACCTTGGCAATATTGCGTTATTGGGGCTGGCCGCAGACGCAGGCTTGATTGACCAAGGGCTCGCGCAGCGAGCAGCCGACGCCTACCGGGATCTACGCCGTCGCCAGCACGAAGTTCGCCTCCAAGGTGCGGATCGTGCCCGTGTTCCCCCTTCCGAGCTACAGGAGGCGCGAACAGCAGTCCGGGAGCTCTGGGAGACAGTTTTAGGGCAATAGCGATTAAAATCGCAATCTTTACCCACGCCGCAGCTCATCGTGAAAGATACCCTACGCCCCTCCTTAGCCCTGCCCGAGGGCAAGACCAAGGTTTTATTGCATTCCTGTTGCGCCCCCTGTTCAGGTGAGGTGATGGAGGCCATGCTGGTCGCGGGGATTCAGTACGATATTTTCTTTTACAACCCGAACATTCATCCAGTCAAAGAGTACGAGATTCGTAAAAACGAAAATATTCGTTTTGCTGAAAAGCATGGAATCGGTTTCATTGATGCTGACTACGATGTCGACAACTGGTTTGAGCGTATCAAGGGCTTAGAAAATGAGCCTGAACGCGGCGAGCGCTGCACCAAATGCTTTGATATGCGTTTTGAGCGCACGGCCCTGTACGCGCACGAGCATGGCTACGACACTATCACCAGCTCCCTAGGGATTTCTCGCTGGAAAGATATGCAACAAATAAACGGCTGCGGTGAAAGGGCTGCCGCACGCTATGACGATCTAACCTACTGGACATACAACTGGCGCAAACATGGCGGCTCCGCGCGCATGATTGAAATCAGTAAACGCGAGGAGTTTTACCAGCAGGAATACTGTGGCTGTGTGTATTCCCTTCGGGATACGAATCGCCATCGTCGGTCGCAAGGCCGTGATCGAATTGCACTCGGTGTTAAGTTTTATGGTCGCGAAGAAATTCAGGCACTCTCAGATCCTAACCCTGAGCAGACCTAGTCGAGAGGCGCGCTATGCGCAGTTTGTAGCGTTCGAGCAGTTCTGGAAAATGATCACTGCCTAGCACCTGAAACTCCCGCTGCCGGTCCTTGCCAAACGCGAGATGCGCACTTGCACTTTTTGCGGGGTGCGTCATCAATACGGTCCAAGCGCGCGCATGCATCAACCACTGCTCTAACATCCAGGCGTAATCTGGATGGGGCCGCGAAAAATCATACGCTCCGGCAAAACCATCGTTCTGCTTCGCACCATTTTTCTGTGCGAGCACAGAAAATGCACGCGCACCGAGTGCACCAATTACCTGGGCTTTTACACGTTGCATAAACGGTAATGTGCGCGCCAAGTATGCGGGGCGTGTGTCGCGTACCCAAGGAAGTCGACTGGGATACCGCGCACTCAACACCTCAATCAGCTGAGTGCGAATCAGCGGCAACTGATGAACATGAAGATGCCCATCCACAAAATCGGGCGCTCGTCCCATGTATTGATGGAACAAATCGAGCTGCTGTTCAATCTGTTGTCGGACAGCAGTTGTCGATAACTGACCTGTGTAGGCCAACGCGATCAGCTTCCCGAGGGGACGATAAGTTCCGGGGGGGCCGAGATCCTCGGTAAAGTTTAGGTGTAACCCGACATCGATGGGCAGGTCCTTTAACGCAGTAGCCGAATACGCAAAGCCTGATGCATTCACAAGGCATCCCGTTGCACTCAACCGCCCGTGTGTAGCGAGCTCAACAATCGCGGCATCTACACCAGACTCGAGGCCGTAATCGTCTGCGCACACCACAAGCGGTGTAGGAGCCTTCATTCGCGAGGTGGGACGCGCGTAAGCTCCGCGCCCTGCAGATAGGGTCTGCCCTGCGTTTGCCGCACTAAATACAGCGGACGACCCTTAACCTCATCAAAGATTCCGGCGATGTACTCGCCAACAATACCAAGAGAGATTAGATTAATCCCGGAGAAAAACAATAAAATCGTAACGATGGTGGGCCATCCATCTACCGGGTTTGCAAACAACAGATACTCGATCACGATATACAGCCCGTAGGTGAACGAACACATCGAGACCAAAAATCCGAACAAACTGACCGCTCGCAATGGCCAGGTTGTAAAAGCCGTCAATCCCGTCAGTGCCAAACGTAACAACTTAAATGTACTGAATCGGGACTCCCCGTGTTGACGGGCATCTGGCACATACTCAATCGGCTCAGAATCAAATCCCACCCAGGCGTACAACCCTTTCATGAATCGATTGCGTTCTGGTAACCGCAAGAGCGCGTCAACCACGCTGCGATCCATCAGACGAAAGTCTCCTGCGTGGGGCGGCACACGCACACCCCGAGCACCGGTCAACAAAGAATAAAAAACCTGCGTACCAAAACGTTTGGTAAAGCTTTCATCGTCACGGTTTGCACGCACTGCGTAAACCATATCGACGCCCACAGCCCAGCGCTCGAGCATCTTGGACAACAGTTCGGGGGGATGTTGAAGGTCTGCATCAAGCAGAATGACAACGTCGCCTATTGCCGCTTCAATGCCAGCAGTGATCGCCGGCTCTTTACCGAAGTTTCGCGAAAGCTGAACATAACGAAAACCCGGATTTGCCGTCCAAGACTGCATCAGCACAGAGGTGTTGTCGCGACTGCCGTCGTCGACGACGATGATTTCCCAACTTGCTCCCGTCTGAGCAAGCACGGCCTGTAAGCGTGGTAACAAAACGCCTAAGTTCGTCGCTTCGTTGTAGGCTGGCACAACACAACTAATGGTTGCTGAGACGACATCACGCAGTCGCGGCGCTCTGGGCACAGCGGACAAAGGGGAAACAGGCTGATCGTTTGAGTTCATAGTGATCTAGTGTTTTGCGCGATGCACCGCCAAACTGGCACTAAAGATTGCGCCCACCATCATAACCGC